>NZ_RZOJ01000327.1:0-6713 GCF_003998845.1 Mesorhizobium sp. M4A.F.Ca.ET.022.05.2.1
CTCGGAACGGTGATCCTGGCCGTGTCCTTCATCATTGCCGGCACTGCCGAAATCCTGCGCCACCGCGGCCTTGGCGCTGCGCGCCGGCCAGCCGCCGCCAATCCAGCCTGAACCACAACAACGAAAGAGAGGAGAACGAAAATGACATTCCAGCTGAAATCGATCACCGGACACAAGACCCGCGCCGGCCTTACGGCCCTGGCGCTCGCGCTGTCGTCGACTGTCGCCCTTGCCGCCGACAAGCTGCAGTATTTCACATGGTCCGGCTACGAACTGCCCGACTTCAACAAGAGCTTCCTCGCGGCCCATCCGGACGGCGTCGAGGCCTCGATCTTCGGCGACGACGACGACGCCTTCACCAAGGTCAAGGCCGGCTTCCGGCCGGACATCGCGCACCCCTGCTACGACAAGGTGGCGCGCTGGAACAAGGAAGGCCTGCTGCAGCCGATCGACACCAAGCGCATCAAGAACTGGGATTCAATCTTCCCGGTGTTCAAGAACCTGCCCGACATCCAGGCCGGCGACGGCAAGGTCTGGATGGTGCCGTGGGACTGGGGCAACACCTCGATCCTCTACCGCACCGATCTGGTGAAGAACCCCGAGGCGAGCTGGAAGCTTCTGTGGGACAAGCAGTATGCCGGTCGCATGGCGACCATCGACGCCGTGCATGACACGCCGATCGTCGCGGCACTGCTCGCCGGCGTGAACCCCTTCGACATGACTCCGGAGCAGATGGACAAGGTGGCGGAGAAGCTGCGCGAGCAGCGGCCGCTGCTGTCCAGCTACACCACCGACATGACCTCGGTCGAACAGGCGCTGGCAAGCGGCCAGCTCGTCGCCGCCATGACCTGGAACGCGTCGGCCACATCGCTGAAGAAACAGGGCGTGCCGGTCGAGTTCATGAAGCCGAAGGAGGGCATGCTGACCTGGTCCTGCGGCTTCGTCATGCTGAAGGACGCCAAGAACGTCGATCTCGCCTATGACTTCATCAACAGCCGGCTGGACGCCGACTCGGGCAAGTATCTGATCCAGTCCTATGGCTACGGCAGTTCGCTGAGCACAGCTTTCGCCGGCGTGGCGAAGGACGAACTGGACAAGCTGCAACTGCCGTCGGATCCGGAAGTGATGCTGAAGACCACGATCTTCACCGGGCCGATGAAGCAGAATGACGACGTCGCCAAGATGTTCGAGAAGGTGAAGGCCGGGGGGTAAGCTGCGGCTCCACCTTCTCCCCTTGTGGGAGAAGGTGGATCGGCGCGCAGCGCCGAGACGGATGAGGGGTGTTGGACGGATCGCCGTCGTTGCCAAGCTGGAACACCCCTCACCCGTCGCCTTCGGCGACACCTCCTCCCACAAGGGGAGAAGGGGAGGCTGGGCGGCGCTGCGCCGCACCGGTAAAGAGACCAAACAAGGACTAACGCATGGATGTTTTTGACGAATCGGCCGAGAAGCCGAAGGACGATGCCGATGTGCGCGTCGGCCGGCGCGTGCGGGCGCTCAGGCTGGAGCGCAAGCTGTCGCTGGCCGAGCTTGCGGTAAAAGCCGGCATTTCGATAGGCGCGCTCAGCCAGATCGAGCGCGGCATGTCATCGCTGCGCGTCAAGGTGATCTGGCCGCTTGCAGCCGCGCTAGACATCGAACCGTCGGCACTGATCGCCGACGGCAATGAGGCGGTCAATGATCTCTACTGCGTGCGCGCCGACAAGCGGCGGCAGATCCCCGTCAAGTCGGAAGGCATCGCCAAGGCGCTGCTGTCGCCGCCTGCCGCGACGCTCACCGGCATGCTGGTGAGCGTCGAGGCCGGCGGCGGAACGGCCGAGGCCTACGCCCATGCAGGCCATGAGTTCGGCTTCGTGATGGCCGGCGAGGTCGAACTGGTGGTGGACGCAACCTCCTACGTGCTCAAGGCCGGCGACAGCTTTGCCTTCAAGAGCACGCTGCTGCATGCCTTCCGCAACCCCGGCGCCGAGCGCTGCGAGATCCTTTGGGTCAACACGACAAAACCCTCCGAGGTGCGCGATGGCGCCTGATGCGCTCGTTCGATTGCAGAAGGTCTCAAAGGTCTTTCCGGGTGGTGTGGTTGGTCTCGACGCCGTCGAGCTAGATATCGCTCCGGGTGAGTTCCTGACCCTGCTCGGCCCGTCCGGTTGCGGCAAGACCACCAGCCTGCGCGTCATTGCCGGTTTCGAGAGCCCGACCAGCGGCAATGTTCTGCTTGAGGGCCGCGACATAACGGGCCTGAGGCCCTTCGATCGCCCGGTCAATACCGTCTTCCAGGACTATGCGCTCTTCCCGCACATGGACGTCGCAGAGAATGTCGGCTTCGGCCTGTCGCTACGCGGGCTGTCCGGCGCCGAGCAGGCGAAACGCGTCGGCGAGGCGCTCGACATGGTCGGCCTTGCCGACAAGCTCGGCGCCCGCGTTTTCGAACTCTCCGGCGGCCAGCGCCAGCGCGTCGCGCTTGCCCGCGCCATCGTCTGCCAGCCGCGCGTTCTGTTGCTCGACGAGCCGCTGTCGGCGCTTGACGCGCATCTGCGCGAGCAGATGCAGGTCGAGCTGAAGCGGCTGCAATCCCGCCTCGGCACCACCTTCGTCATGGTCACCCATGACCAGACCGAGGCGCTGTCGATCTCCGACCGCATCGTCGTCATGAACAAGGGCCTCATCGAGCAGATCGCGCCGCCGGCGATTCTCTACGACCGCCCTGCGACGAAGTTCGTCGCCTCCTTCATCGGCACCATGAACCTCCTGCAGTCGCGCTTCGTCGGCCGCGATGGCGAGCGCCTGCGCTTTGCGGCTGGCGAGCTGGCGTTGGAAGCTGTATCCGACACCGGCGAGGCGCCGGCCGCCGGAGACACACGCACCATCGGCGTGCGTCCTGAGGACCTTTTGGCGACCACCGAGGCCGCCGATGGCACCGCGCCGGCGCGGGTAAGCGGCGTTGTCTTTCATGGCCGCACGCTGCGCCTCCACGCCGAACTGGGGCAGGGGACATCCATCATCATCGATGCTCCGCGCCGCGCTGACGGTTTTCAATTCAGCGTCGGCGACGTGGCGCACATCAGGCTGCGGCGTGGCGCCAATTGCCCTTTGCTTACCAATTGACCGCTTGGCTCACGACGCCTTGGCGAAAAAACCCTGATAGTCGGACTTGGCCTGTAGCAGGCGCAGGATGTTCTCACGCGACCCACGCACATGGGCGCGGGCGCGATCGCCCGCCAGGGCCACGTCGCCGGCGCAAATCGCTTCGACGATGCCGGTATGTTCCTCGCGGGTGACCTTCCACTCGTCCAGCCACAGGAGCTCTGTCCACACATATTGCTGGCATTTGTCGAGTATGACGCAGAGCATGCCGTGCAGCATTTCGTTGCCGCCGATTTCGGCAATCACGCGGTGCAAATCGATGCCGACCTGCAATTCCTCGAACTGCTCCCTGGTGCCGCGGTCGGGGATCGCGGCCAGCCGCTCGCATTCGGCAAGAATCGCGCGCAGCCTCGTCTTGTCGGCGGCGGTGGCGGTGGCCGCCGCCAGTTCGGTCGCGCGCCCGTCGAGCAATTCGCGGATGTCGAAGGCCTCGCGGAACATGGTCAGGTTGAACTCCGCCACGACATAGCCCTGGCGCGGGCGGCCGATCATCAGGCCGTCACGCTCCAGCCGGTTGAAGGCCTCGCGCACCGGCGTGCGGCTGACCTTTAGGCGCTCGGCCATGTCGGTCTCCGTGACGCGGGAGCCGGGCGGGATCTGGCCGGTGATGATCAGCGCCTTCAGCTTCTCGAACACCGAATCGCGCAGCGTGTTCTTTCTTTCCTTGCTCAAGCGTCCCGCCTCCAACGGTCTGTCGTGGTTTCGCAGTTTAGGGCCTTTTAGCGCTTGCTTGAAACAGGACCGTTTCGAGAACGGCAAGCACTCCGGCTCTCGCCTCCGTCTTTCGTCACCATAAATTGCTTGGCGCGTGTTGACATCGGCTTCCGACGAATTACACTCAAAATTGTATACAAATTAGCATACCAAATCAACGATAATGGGAACACCGGTTGGAGAAGCGAAAATGACGAAGCTGCGTTGCATTCAGAGCCTTGCGGTCGCGGGGCTGCTGGCCTCGGTCGCCGTCCCGGCATCGGCCGCCGACACCATTACCGCCGCCTCCTGGGGCGGCACCTATCAGGAGGCGGAGACCAAGGCCTTCTTCGATCCCACGGCCAAGGAACTCGGCATCACCATCAAGCAGGACACCACCAACGGCCTCGACGACGTGCGCCTGCAGGTCACCGGCAATGCCGTCAAATGGGACATCACCGAGCTCGGCGCCGACGAATGCGCGCGCGGCTCCAAGGAAGGCCTGTTCGAGAAACTCGACTACAGCGTCATCGACAGAAGCGGCATCAATCCCAAGCTCGTCCATGACGACTGGGTCGGCATCTCCTACACCTCGGTCGTGCTGATCTACCGGACCGACGTTTTCGGCGACAAGGGGCCGAAGACCTGGGCCGATTTCTGGGATGTCGAGAAATTCCCGGGCCGCCGCGCGCTCTCAGGCAGCCAGGCGACGGAAACGCTGAGCGTCGCCGCCCTTGCCAAGGGCATCCCGATCGACAAGGTCTATCCGGTCGACATCGACGGTGCGCTGCAGTCCGTCGACAAGATCCGCGGTCATGTCGACGCCTGGTGGACCTCCGGCGCGCAGGCCATGCAGCTCGTCAAGGACGGCGAGGTCGACATGGCAAGCATCTGGAACGGCCGCGCCGGCACCTTGCGGAAGGAAGGCGCGCCGGTCAGCTTCTCCTTCGACCAAGGCGTTCTGACCGCCGACTGCATGGTCATCCCCAAGGGCTCGAAGAACAAGGACCTCGCCATGAAGGCGCTGGCCAAGTTTGTCAGCCCCGACCTTCAGGCCAACCTGCCGCTCTATGTCGACAACGGCCCGGCGAACGAGAAGGCCTTCGAGACCGGCAAGATCCCGCCGGAGCGGATCAAGGACATCAACTCGGCGCCGGACAACGTCAAGAAGCAGGTGCTGCAGGATCCCGAGTTCTGGCGCGACACCCTCGTGGAGGCGACCGAGAAGTTCGACAACCTGATCCAGCAATAGACAGGGTGGCACCGGTCGGGGCAGCGTCCAGGCGCTGCCCCAGCTCCGTCCCGCCATGAATGATCCGGAGTCCAGGGAGATGCTTTTGTCCATCGCGCCGACCGCGCTTCCCATCGGCATCAGCGGCATCGAGAAGAGGTTCGGCGGCGTCTCGGTGCTGCGCGATCTTTCGCTCGATGTCGCCGCCGGCGAATTCCTGACGCTGCTTGGCCCGTCGGGCTCGGGAAAGACGACGCTGCTGATGATCCTAGCGGGCTTCGTCAGGGCGAATGCCGGCAGCATCAAGGTCGGCGGCGAGGAGATCATCGCCATGCCGCCGCACCGGCGCAACATCGGAATGGTGTTTCAGAACTATGCGCTGTTCCCGCATATGAATGTCTTCCACAACATCGCGTTTCCGTTGAAGCAGCGCCGCGTCTCGGCGTCGGAGACGGCCGAGCGCGTCGAAAAGGCGCTGGACCTCGTGCAGTTGAAAGGGCTCGGCGAGCGCCGCGTCGACCAGCTTTCCGGCGGCCAGCGGCAGCGCGTGGCGCTGGCCCGCGCCATCGTCTTCGAACCGCGCATCGTGCTGATGGACGAGCCGCTTTCGGCCCTGGACAAGAGCCTGCGCGAACACATGCAGATCGAATTGCGCAATCTGCATCGCCGGCTGGGCATGACGACCGTCTACGTCACCCACGACCAGCGCGAGGCGATCACCATGTCGGATCGCATCGCCGTCATGAATGCCGGCCGCATCGAGCAGATCGACCGGCCGGAAGTGCTCTACGCCGCACCCAAAACGCGCTTCGTCGCCGGCTTCATCGGCGATTCCAACTTCATCCCGGTCGAAAGTCGCAACGGCAGCGTCTGGTATGAGGACAGGAAGATCCGCATGACGTCTGCGGCGCCAGCCGCCGGCTGCCATTTGATGGTGGTGCGGCCGGAAAAGCTGCGCCTCGTCGCCGAGGCTCAACCGGCGGGCAGCGTCAATGCGATCCCGGCGACCGTCGGCGACGTCATCTACCAGGGCGACAGTTTCGTCTGCTACGCCACGCTGCGCGACGGCCGCCAGGTGACGCTGCGCGACTATTGCCGCTCCGACGTGCCGGCAAAGCTGCCAAGGCCCGGCGAACCGGTCAATCTCGGTATCGATGCCGATGATGTGGTGCTGGTGGCGGCGGACTGATGAGCATGCAATCCGCCATACTCCCCCATGCCAGCGCCCCGACGCTCAACGCCGATGCGTTGCATGCCGATGCGCGCCGCGAATCTTTCGGGCTGCTGGCGCTGCTGTCGCCCGGCCTGCTGCTCGTCTTCGCCGTCATCATCGTGCCGATCGGCTGGCTGTTCTGGCTGTCGCTGTTCGACGAGACCGGGGCGCTGAGCGCTTCGAACTACGCGCGCTTCTTCCAGCAGCCCTCCTACATCAAGACCTTCCTCACCACCTTCAAGGTTGCCTTCGCCGTCACCGGCGCCTGCGTCGTGCTCGGCTATCCGCTGGCCTACATGCTGTCGCAACTGCCGCGTCGCGCGGCCTCGATATGCCTGGTCTTGGTCATCCTGCCGTTCTGGACCTCGGTCCTGGTGCGCACCTATGCCTGGCTGGTCATCCTGCAGCGCAAGGGCCTGATCAACAGCTGGC
>NZ_RZOJ01000328.1:0-6702 GCF_003998845.1 Mesorhizobium sp. M4A.F.Ca.ET.022.05.2.1
CTACTGATTCCTTCCGGGACGCCTGAAACAAGAAACGGCGGGCAAAGCCCGCCGTTTTCGCAAAGCAATGTGAGCCGGATTACTCGGCCGTGGCGGCTTCCGCCTCGGCCGGAGCAGCTGCTGCCGCGGCAACGGCGGCGGCGGCATCTTCCTGCGCCTTCTTCAGAAGGGCGGCGCGCTCCTGCGCCTTCTTGCCGGGCTCGGCCTTCTTCGGGTTCGAGCGGGCCGGACGCTTGGCAAGGCCGGCCTCGTCGAGGAAGCGCAGAACGCGGTCGGTCGGCTGGGCGCCGTGCGAGAGCCAGTGCTTGACGCGGTCGGCGTCAACCTTGACGCGCTCGCCGTCCTTCGGCAGCAGCGGGTTCCACGAGCCGAGCGCCTCGATGAAACGGCCGTCGCGGGGCGAGCGGGCGTCGGCGACGACGACGTGGTAGTAAGGACGCTTCTTCGAGCCCGCGCGGGCCAGTCTGATCTTCAGTGCCATTGTTTTCTCCTAAAAAGCTCTGATTTTCGTTTGATGGTCTGGGTTGGGTCTCAACCGGTTTTCGTCACGCCGTTGGCAGCGGCGATCTGTTCGTGGTGACGGATCACTTCGCGGACGACGAAGTTAAGGAATTTCTCCGCGAAATCGGGATCGAGATGCGCATCCTTCGCCAGTTGGCGAAGGCGGGCGATCTGCTGCTGCTCGCGCGCCGGATCGGCCGGCGGCAGGCCATGCTCCGCCTTCAGCACGCCCACTGCCTTGGTGCAGCGGAAGCGCTCGGCGAGCATATGGATGAGGGCGGCGTCGATGTTGTCGATCGAAGCGCGGTAGCCGGCCAGGGTGGCGCGTGCGTCGGCCATGTCCTTGTCCTCGTTCATCGCGCCCTCACTTCTTCTTGCCAAGGCCGGGCAGGCCGCCGCCACCGAGGCCCGGAAGGCCGGGCAGCTTCATGCCGCCGGGCAGGCCAGGTAGACCACCCCCGGCAAGACCGCCGGGCAACCCGCCAGGCAAGCCCTTGCCGAGGCCGGCCGCCTGCGCCTGCTTCTGCAAGACTTCGAGTTGCTTGGGATCCATCTTGGACAGGTCCGGCATGCCACCGCCCATGCCGCCGGGCATCATGCCGCCGAGACCCATCTTGGAAGCGAGGCCGCCCATCATGCCGCGCATGAGGCCGCCGCCTTTGCCCTTGCCGCCCATCGCCTTCATCATATCGGCCATGCCGCGATGCATCTTCAGCAGCTTGTTGATCTCGGCGGCGTCGGTGCCGGAGCCGGCGGCGATGCGCTTCTTGCGCGAATGCTTGAGGATATCCGGATTGGCACGCTCGGCCTTGGTCATCGAGGAGATGATGGCGAGCTGGCGGGCGAACATCCTGTCGTCGAGGCCGGCCGCGGCCATCTGATCCTTCATCTTGCCCATGCCCGGCATCATGCCCATGATGCCGCCCATGCCGCCCATCTTCGACATCTGCTGAAGCTGCCCGGCGAGGTCGTTGAGGTCGAACTTGCCCGACTGCATCTTCCTGGCCATCGCCGCCGCCTGCTCGGCGTCGATGTTCTCGGCGGCCTTCTCGACCAGCGAGACGATGTCGCCCATGCCGAGGATGCGGTCGGCGATGCGCTTGGGGTGGAATTCCTCCAGCCCGTCCATCTTTTCGCCGGTGCCGATCAGCTTGATCGGCTTGCCGGTCACGGCGCGCATGGAGAGCGCGGCGCCGCCCCGGCCGTCGCCGTCCATGCGGGTCAGCACCAGGCCGGTGATGCCGACGCGCTCGTCGAAGCTCTTCGCCAGGTTGACGGCGTCCTGGCCGGTCAGTGAGTCGGCGACCAGCAGTATCTCGTGCGGCGACGACACCTTCTTGATGTCGGCCATCTCGACCATCAGCGGCTCGTCGATATGGGTGCGGCCGGCGGTGTCGAGGATGACGACGTCGTGGCCGCCGAGCTTGGCCGCCTGCACGGCGCGCCTGGCGATGTCGACCGGGCTCTGGCCGGCGATGATCGGCAGCGTCGCGACCTTGGTCTGCTCGCCGAGCTGGCGCAGCTGCTCCTGCGCGGCGGGACGCCGCGTGTCGAGCGAGGCCATCAGGACCTTCTTGTTCTGGCGCTCGGTCAAGCGCTTGGCGATCTTGGCGGAGGTCGTCGTCTTGCCGGAGCCCTGCAGGCCGACCATCATGACGACGACCGGCGCCGGCGCATTGAGGTCGACCGCGACGCCCTCGGCGCCCAGCATCTCGACCAGTTCGTCGTGGACGATCTTGACGACCATCTGGCCGGGCTTGATCGACTTCAGCACGGCGGCGCCGACCGCCTTCTCGCGCACCTTGTCGGTGAAGGAGCGAACCACTTCCAGCGCCACGTCGGCCTCGAGCAGCGCGCGGCGCACCTCGCGCAGCGCCGCGGAGACATCCGCCTCCGACAACGCGCCGCGGCCGGTCAGGCCGTTCAGGATGGAGCCAAGGCGCTCCTGAAGGGATTCAAACATTCTGGTTCCTTTTCTCGGGGGCATCCGGATGATGTCCGAGAGGTAATGCGTTCGCGCCCGATGTCCAACAAGCAAAGTCCAAAGCCAAAAAGCACCCGGGGGCGCCTTGCGCTGCCGGGTGTTGGCCTCCAGGATCGGTTTACAGCACTTGGCCTCTAGAGGCTTCGGCGTCCTGGTCGGCTTGCTCGGAGGGATACTCGTCGCGGAATTAGGGGCGTGTAGACAGGAAAACGCCCCGGGAGTCAAGATACGGGCCGAAATCGGCCGGCGCGACGGCTCAGGGGAGCGTCTCGCCGTCGAGGATGCGGGCATAGAGTTCGAGATAGGCCTGCGCCGTCCGGGTGATCGGAAAGCGGTCGGCCGCGGAGTCCCGGCAGCGCCCGGGTGAAAGATCGGCGATCGCGGAAAGCGCCGCGGCAAACTCGGCATCGGTGTCGAAAAAACGTCCGGTGTCCGCGTCGACGATCTCCGGCAGGGCGCCGCGCGGCGTCGTCAGCACCGGCGTGCCGCACAGCATCGCCTCGACCGGGGCCATGCCGAACGGCTCTTCCCAGGCGATCGGATTGAGGAATGCCCTGGCCTCGCCGAGCAGCCGCAGTTTTTCGGCGCCGCCGACGACGCCGTGGAAACGATAGCGGCGGCCAAGGCTCTTGAAGAAGACCCCCTGGCGCCGCACCTGGCTGCGCGTGAGCAGGCGCCAGCGCGGGCCGCCGGCGATGTCGAGCGCAAAATCGAATGTCTTGGCCAGGTCGACGGCGCGGTTGAGGTTCTTGCCGGCGCGGGCGACGCCGGCGAGGAACAGCAGGCGCTCATTCCTTGTCGCCGAGAGCCGGTAGTCGTCGACCGGAAAACCGTTGTAGACAAAGGTCTGGCGGCCATGGTTGCGGGCGTGGCTGGCGCTGACGAAGTTCCAGTTCGGTTGCGGCCGCGATTGTCCCGGAAGATAGCCGTGCTCGGTATTGAGAGCTGGAAACGGCACATCGAGGAACCAGCTGTTGAAGTGGACGATGTCGGTGTCCGTGGGAATAGCGGCCCGGCATTCCGCCTTCGAAGCCGCCTGCCGCACCTCGCAATGCGGATGGCTGGAGCCGGCGGCGGCGACAAGGACCACGCTGTGCCCGAGGCGGGCGAGTTCCGTCGCCAGCCAGTCGACCTGCCGCTCGGTGCCGCCATAACCAGCGCAGGGGATCGCCCCATCCACCACCAGTGTTATGCGCATCAGACCGGCCCACCGCCGCGCCATGTCGCCGCCCCGACTTTCAGCGGTGAGCGCGGATGCAGCAGAAGCAGCGCCGTCAGCAGGCTGCTGACGATACCGATCGCGGCGATGAGGACAGCGTCGAAACCGGTCCAGCCGGGGCCTTCTAGCGGCCTGGCGTTGAACAGGGCGAAGGAATTGTAGCTCTGCTGGTGCGAGATCAGCAGGAAGCCGGTTAGATTGTTGCCGAGATGGGCGCCAAGGGCCACTCCCAGATTGCCGGTCGCATAGACAAGGAGCGTCAGCACGAGCGCGAAGCTGGCGATCGAGACCAGCACGCAGGCATTGATGGCGAGCGTCGAGCTCGCACTCCAGTGCAGCGCGCTGAACAGCATCAGCGGAAGCCCTGCCCAGATCAGCGGACTGCTGAACCGGCTGGCCAGCCCCCGCAGCAGATAGCCGCGGAACAGCGCCTCCTCGGACGAGGTCTGCAGCAAAGCGAGCAGCACGATGGGGATCAGGAACAGCAGCCATGTCGACAGGCTGATCGCGCCGCGCGCGATCTCGGGCTGCAGCCAGTAGAGCAGAATCTCCGAAAGAAGCGAGGTGATCAGCACCGCGATCAGCCCCTTGAGGAAGTCCAGCCATGAAACGCGGTGGCTTTCGCCGACCAGCGCCGCAAGCGGCTCGCGGTGCACGAAGCGCATGGCGACCCACAGGCCGATCCAGATGCCGGCGAAGGAGAGCAGCGCGGTGAGGATACCCTGCGGCGAGGCGAGGAAATCCTGGACCGGGCCGCCGGCCGGCCGGCCGGCTCCCGTCGAGGCCCGCCAGACGATGAAGGCATAGGTGCCGCCGAGCAGCACCACCAGGGTCGCCGCCATCCAGAACAGCACGACGATCGCGGTTCCAAGCAAGAGGCGGAGCGGGGTTGTCCTGGCGTTCGGCGAGCGCCGGTAGCGCTCGAAGGCGGTTCTGTCGATGATCACGCGGTTCCCCTTGCCGAACGCGACTGGCGAGCATCCGGGTCGCCTGATCTATGGGATCGGCGCTTTGCGCGCAATCATCCTCGCCACGGCTTGCGCTCGTGGTTGCGCATTTGTGCAGAGGCGGCCGCACCGTTCGACGGGCGACCGCCTGCTGGCCGGCACTTGTCAGCGCATCACGTAGACGATGCGCCGCGTGCCGGGATCGACCAGCGCCGGCTGGTTGTTCACATAGACATAGCGGTAGTCGTAGTCGGGGATTTCGCGCAACTCGACACTGTCGGGCAAGGTCGCGCCCGTCACCACCTCGCCGTCGAGATAGACCGGATCGAGCCGATGGGTGCTGACATAGGTGCCCACTTCGGCCGGCGGCCTGGCGATCGGTTCGACTGGTTCGACCGGTTCAGCCGAGATGATGGCGCCGGTGTAGTTGTCGGAATAGTCGGCGTCATCCGGCTGCTCGACGACGGCGATGCCCGCATCGGCCGGCCGCCGCGTCAGCACGACCGCGTTGCCGCCGAAATCGGCGGTCACATAGTCCGAATAGATCCAGCCTCGGCCGTTGGTCTCGGCGATGGTGCACCATTTGCTGTTGGCGATACAGCCTTCGAGCGTTGCCGACTGGCCCGCGGCCAGCACGCCGATGACCGGATATTGCGGGCCCGGTCCGGCGCGCACGTTGAGATCGGCAACAGCCGAAACGGCGGTCTCGGCCAGCGCAACACCCGACAAGGCGGCGAGCGCAGCGGCGACCGCGGGAAACAGTATGAGTTTCATGGATTTCACTCCGTTTTCAGGCTCCCTCGCGGACGAAAACGAAGCCAGGCCTTATGCGTTCCGGCTAAAATGCCCGTGCCGGCTCACGAATTATTCCCGTTTCTTTCGGCAATTCGGTCAGCAGGTTGTGGACAAAGGCCAGTTTATGCGCCGTCACGCCCGAGATGACGAAGGGGTAGAGGTCGGGCAAGCCCATGCAGCGGTTGATCGAGTTGGACGCCTCCGACAGCACCAGCCAACGGTCAAGGATCTTCTCGAAAGGCTCAGGCGCGTTCCTTGGTTCGGCGGGCGCGGTCTGCAGTTCGCCGCCGGTATCACCACGCGGCAGGGCGTTGGCATCCACCGTCTCCAGCCGGCCGAGCGGAAAATTCAGCGCATGCACCATCTCCAGCGTGTCGGTGATGTGCAGATAGTGCGCGAAGGTCTCGGCCCAGTCCTCCCAGGGATGCGAGGTCGCATAGGCCGAGATGTGCCCCTGCTGCCAGTCCGGCGCCGCGCCATTGGCGTAGTAGGCCGTCAGCGCCTGTTCGTAGCCGGCACGCTCGTCGCCGAACAGGGCGCGGAATGCGGCAAGCCTTTGCGGATCGTCGCGGATCAGCCGGTCCCAATAATAATGGCCGAGTTCGTGGCGGAAATGGCCGAGCAGCGTGCGATAGTTCTCGCCCATCGCGACCCGCCGTCGCTCGCGTTCGGCCGAATCCGCCTCGGCGACGTTGAGCGTGATCAGGCCATTGTCGTGGCCGGTGAGGATGCGCTCGCCACCAGGACCGCCACCGATCGGATCGGCAAGGAAATCGAAGGCAAGGCCCGCCTCGTCGCCAGGGTTCTGCTTGGGCGCGACCGGCAAGCCGAAGGCGAGCAGCGAATAGATGGCGCGTTTCTTGGCGGCCTCGACGCGGATCCAGCGCCGGCGGTTCCCATCCACGGACAGGTCCGGAATGAGCTGGTTCAACGCGCAGGCGCGGCAAAAGGCCTGGCCCGGCTCCGTCCGCCAGTTGCAGGCGCATTCGTCAGCATTGGTGCAGTGGTAGGCGCCATCAGCATCCGACAGCGTGAAACGCGCGTGCTCGGGATCATAGAGCACGAGGCTGGCGCAGTTCAGGCACTGGGCATTCTCGAAATAGAGGCGGTGGCCGCATTGCGGGCAGTCGAACAGCTTCATATGGCACTCAAACCCATCAGCGCCCGCATATAGGGCGCGATCTCGCGCCACCCAAACGCCTGGCCGCGACCAGGCGTTTCAGCGCTATTCGGCCGCAAGCACGGCCGCCACCTGC
>NZ_RZOJ01000329.1:0-6677 GCF_003998845.1 Mesorhizobium sp. M4A.F.Ca.ET.022.05.2.1
GGCGAGGGCGACCTCGGCGCGATCTTCTCGACCTCGCGCTGAAGCTCTTCAGCGCGCTCGGCGTCGCGTGGATCGGGCTTGGGGGGCTCGGTCGGCAGAACGTCTTTGAGGGCGTCTTTGAGGGCTGTAGCCCTCTGCTGGAGGTCGAGGCGCTCGACATACTCTTCGTAGGTCGGTTTCTCGGCGTCAGCCTTGCGACCCTTTTCTAGTGCTTGGCGAAAGCCCGGGTGCGTGTGGGTCCAGCGCAGGATCGAACGTCTGTCCACCCCCAGCTTATGTGCGATGGCGTCCATGCCGCCGCCGGCTTCAGCAGCCGCGAACGCCTGCTCTTCCGTGAATTTCGGGGGTCTTCCTCGTCCGCGCGCCATGGTATGGGGCGTCCTTTCGGTGGGAGGGAATGCGGTCCGGATCGGGGGACCACTCCCGATCCGGGCCGCCGATACTGGCGGGCGGCCTGCCACCGAAAACAGGCCGCCCGCTATTCCCTGCCGATCGCGAAGGCGGACGCTGATCAGCAGAGGACTACATTCCTAACGCCACCGGTTGCGTGTTGCAACTGCTTTCTATTAGGGACTGTCGTTGAGGGCGCGACATTGGGTGCGACATTATTCGTTACCGGCGGCCTCCGTGGCCGGCGGCGCACGCTAGGCTGCATGCGGCGACGGCGAAGGCGAAAAAGGCTCGTCGCCTAGCTTCCTCGGCGGCTCTGGCGGCTCGGCGTAGCAGCGCACAATGTTCAGGATGATGCCGGCGAGCTTCTGTCGTTGGCCGAGCGGCAGGCCGTCTTGATCACGCATGAGCCGCAGCAATCGTCTAGTCGAGGCGGATGATATCGGCGGTCATTTGAGTCTCCTTTGGCACGGCTGCAGGTTGTATCGGCACTTGACGTTCGGACATGCACGCGACATGGGCTGCTCCATTGGGCGGGTGGTAATGGCGCGCCGTGCGCCATCACCCCCTACGGGGGCCCATGTTTGGCAATGGCGCAGGAGATTTGCGCCATTGATGCGCCATTGGAAACGGGTCAATGGCGCATCACCTGTGGTTGCAATCGCGCATCACCCTCGTCATCCGGCAACAGAAGAGCGGGGTCTTTGGCGAGAAACAGGCCCTTGCGCGCTTTCCGCTGGGTGCTGCTCTTGTAGACATCGACCTTCAGGATGCCGTCGGCAATCCACCGCCTGACGATCGCTCGCGCATCCGCAGCGCTCTTGCCCGGAACGTGCTTCCTGAACGCGATCGACACGCACCGGTCACCGGCCGCGCTGGCGTCGCTGTAGCGCTCGCCGTTGCCGGGGCCCTCGTGGATTTCCCGCAGGATGCGAGGAGCGATGTCGCCGCCCATGCCGGCCATCAGTTCGGGCGGTGACCATGGCGCCATGACCTGTATGTCGTCGCCCTGCGGATTGTCCTTCGAGCTGTTGCCGATGTTCTGGCTGACGAGCCTGAACCACTGCGCGGCACGCGCTTGCGGGGCGATGTTGACCTTTGCCGGGTCGACGCGGACGTACTGCCGGCGTTGATCCTCGGCGATGCCGAACGTTTTCGCCTCGTCGGCCGACATGTGCGTCAGCGTGTAACCGAGCCGTATCGCGTCCTTGAGCGCCGAGGCGCCGCGACCGCGGTTGGCGTTGCCTGGGTCGGCCGCGCCCTTTGACATGTGGTGCGGCAGGTCGATCGCGATCTTGAGCCGCGAGGCCAAGTCGGTCAGCACCTGCACCACGAAATCCATGTGGTCGTTGTTGTTCTCTTCGACGCCGTGAATTTTCTTCAACGGGTCGAGGATGACCAGATCGACGCCGTTTTCCGTGACCAGCCGTTCGATCGTCGGTGCCAGATCGCCTTTCACTGGCTGTCGCGTGTCGCGGTCTATGACCGCGATCTTGCCTGCGTTTAGGCCCGCCGCCACCAAAAGCAGCCGGTTGCCGAGTTCATCGTTTGTGACGCGGTAGTGCATCTTGGCCGCCGCGACGCGGCGGTCCAGTTCGTCCGCGTCGTCCTCGAAGCACATCAACAGCACCGTCGAGCGCTTGTGGACGCGCTCGCCGGTCAGCTTGCGCCCCGTGGCCAGCGCCAGCGCCTGCGCGATCCGCAGCGACGTCTTGCCGGTCGCACCGTCGGCGAATAGCGCGCTGACGAATGTCCGCGCAAAGGCGTTGCCGAGCAGGAACTCGCGGGGCGGTATCTCCTTCGGCTCGATCGTGTCGGCGCTCCAGACCTCGACGTCGCGGGCCTTTGGCTCGGGCGTCGGCTCGCCCTTCTGTCGCTGCCCTTGGCCGGCGCCGCTGAACATCTGCTGCAGCATCTCTTTGGCCGCCTCTTTGGCAGCATCTTTCTTGTCGGAGGCCGACAGGGCTCCCGGCCTGTTAAGCGCGTTCATGTCCGCCAACTTTCACTTCGATGTTTTCCAAGGCGATCTCAGCAATCGCCTCGGCCAGGAGATCGATGACGTCGATCTGTTCCTCTCCGCCGGTCAGCTCCCGCAGCTTCTCCGCGAGCGCGCCGAGATCAGCAGCGACTGGTGCGGCCGACATGGGGTAGTGGGACACGCTTTTTGCGGTATCCCAGACAAACACTTCGCCGCGCGGCGTCACGCGAACGAGGCAGCGTGTCAGGTTCATGGCCTCCGGTCCTTCGAGCCACGACGCCGCCGAGCAGCGCAGGGGTTGGCCGCCGGCCTCCCATGCCGCTGCTGCACCGGGCAGCTCGGCCAACGTGCGGGTGACGCCGTCGATGCAGTTGAACTTCATCGTCTCGACGAGGTCGTACTTGCGCCGGACGGCAATCTCCCCCCTGGTCGACTTCTCGACCACGGTCCAGCCGGCGGCTTCGAGGACCCGGTCGACGATGTCGGCGATCAGGAAGAAATCTTGCTTGATCAGGGTCGGCAGGTCGTGGACGTTGGTGTTGACCGGCGATCGGTCCCCCTCCCAAACGTAGAAGACCGGCGCGACGCCGGGCTTCGGCGCCGTATGGTAGCCGATAGCACCGAATTGCCGGGGCGAGCCACCGCCAAACATCTCGACACGGTGCGCGCCGTCGTCTGTGGTCGTGCCGGGCTTCAGCCAAGCGAGACCGGATATGCGGGGGAACTCTTCGTCGGTGCGAACGAAGATCGCGATCTTGTAGCCTTTGCCATGCCGCCAAAGCGCTAATTTCAGCGCAGGGAAGGCGGCGCGGAGGGCCGGAAGTATCTTCTCCTCGACGATCGGGTCGTCGATGTCCATGTCGATGACGGCGAGGCCGTTCTCGATCCTTACGCCGGTCGAGAGCGAGGTGGTGCTGCGAACCCAAGCCTTGTCCGTGGTGACCGTCGCGACGTCCACCACCGCCGTCGGCCAGCCCTTTTGCTTCAGCCTCTTGTCGACGTTGCGGGTGATGGCCCAGCCGTTCACGATCGCGGCGACGCGGTCGCGTGTCGCGTCTTCGACGGTGATCCGCTGGAACAGTTCGGTGATGGCGGTCATCGTGCGGTTCCGGGGAGTTGGAGAAAGGCGGCCCGCTCGGGATCGTGGGGTGCGATCGAACCGAAGCCGGGCGGCCAGCGAGCCCTTGAGGTACGCTTGGCGCGCGCATCTGCGCGGCCAAGGCATGCCGATGACGGTCGGGCGCCGCGGGGGCGCATGGGCGCCTCCTGCAAGCGCGCCGCCTCGGCGTCGAGCGCAGCGATGCGCCCATCGTCCGGCGTGATGACGAGCAGCTTCATGTCGAGCCCGAGCCATGCCGGGTAGGTCTCGTCGATTTCGAAGCGTAGCAGAAACCGCTGGCGAAGCTTCTGCAGCCCGCGCTCGTCGACGTGGTAGGGATGCGCGACGATCGCCGCCGGCCGCCCGTCGGCTCTATAGAAAATTGGTTTGTGCAGGCCCTCTTGCGGGTAGCCGAACTCGCCGCGCCGCGTCTGGTTTGATCGCCGTTCCAGCTGCCCGAGGCAGAAGGCTAGGGGTCGGGCCGGGAGGCGCCAGCCGTTGCGGTAGCCGTAGTCGTCGGCGAGCAAGCGCGCCGCCTGCTGGCGACGCCAGCCTCGCGCGTGCTCGACCGTGTCCCGCGCCTTGGCGAACTCGGCCTTCAGGAGCGGCGGCACTGTCACGCGCTGCGCGAGGTCGTAAACCATTTTCCTGCCTTTGGGGTCGGTGGGGGCCGTCCCGGTCAGCGGCGATCACGATCGCCGCTGGTTTCGGTGATCACGCACGCGCGGCATTGCGGCTAGGGTTGGGCTTGTTCTCGCGGCGCTCAAGCCACTCGCGAACAGAACGCAAGCGATAAAGCTTACGACCTGCCAGTACTAGATTGGGAAGGCCGTTAGGCTGGTTTTCGTACCGGGCTACCGTGCGCTCCGAGCAGTGCAGAGCGCGCGCCAGCGACGCTCGGTCAACATACTCGTCCAGAAGGACTTCAGTCGCATTCATCTCGCTTCTCCAATGCCTCCCCTGCGCGGGGCGTTGACGTCGGAGGACAAGATCGGACAAGCCAAGTTGTAGTAAAAGGAGGGCCTATTTACAGGATTTGGTGTTCGGGTACGTCGCCCAGATTTCCTCGACCGCGTCCAGCGTCAACGGCGCGGGTGGCTCGTTTGGATGATGGTCGCCACGGCGGAGGTATTCGTACACTGCGGTCGCTTCCGCACGGGACTTGCCGTGGATAATGTTCTCCCGGAGGTTTTTCACCTGCTTCCAGTCCCAGCGGCCGCCGGTCGCCTTCGCCACGGACCTGCAGGCCCGCTCAAGCGAGAGGCGTTGATCTCTCATCAGGGTGTCGACGGTTGCGACCGTCCGAGCCTCGTCTAGCGCCCTCTGGAGCGGCTTCGTCCGCCGGGTCTTTCTTCGATGCGCGTCCAGCACGTCGACCATGAACCGGAACGGCGCTTCAAGCTGCTCGTCGTGGAGGAAATCCATTACGGCGGCCAATGCCATGCCGGCACTCCCCTCGTGGTCGCTGGCGTAAGCGTTGGCGGCCGCACCCAGCGCGTTCATCAGCACGTGGCGGCGATGTCGCTCAGCTCCATCGACAACATTGGCGAGCCCAGCCTTCAGATCATCCATCGTGCAACCTCTTAGGTTAGTGCGCCATCCAGCTACGGTACTGAACGATGTTCGCCAGGTAATGCCAGAACGTCCGCCATTCCTCCACTGCAGCCTTGGCGGCCTCCCACGAGGCGCACCAGTCCGGCAGCACCTCCTCTTCGAGCAGGTGAGCGACGACCTCGTCGAGCGAGCATCCAGGGTTCCTCGCCTCGAAGAGGACTGCCGCATCGTAGGCCTTTTCCAAACCGGGGCGGATAGGCGTCGTTCCGAGAAGTTGTACGACCATCACCGCGTGGCCCCTTCGGAGCGGTCTTCTGGCGTCGGAACAGCTTCCTGCAGGCTCTGTTTCGACGTGCTCTTCGCTAGCGCGTCGAGCAGCGCCTGATCCTTCGCCCGGGCGAGGTCCGCCTCGGCCTGCATCGCTTCCATTAGGGCCGCTGCGGCCTGCTGCAGCGTCGTCATGGTCATTTCCTCCTTTGTTTCATCGGGATGACATTGGCGCCAGCCGGCTCCGGGTCCTCCGGAGCTGGCTCCGGCGCCGGCTTGACGGGCGCCAAGGCAGCGGAAGCGAGTTCCGCTGCCTCGCGCAGCGGATCGTCATATAGGTGCGCATAGCGGGCCGTGGTGCTCACTTGGCTGTGGCCCAGCATCCTGCCGATGGTCGTCAGCGGCACCCCCTTGCTGACCAGCACGCTGGCGTTGGTGTGGCGCAGGTCGTGGATGCGCACGTTCGGCGTGACCTTGGACTTCCCGTTAGGAAGCGTTGTGACGTCGACCAGCTCGGCCGCAATGCAAAGCTCGCGCCATTGGGTCTTGATCTCCTCGCGATGGCCTTTGCCGCCGCGGCCAGGGAAAACGTAGTCGGACAGCTTCTCGCCCTTCTTCAGCTCTCGCTGCGCCTGCGCGAGCAGGTCGGCCAGCAGCGACTGGGCAGCAGCCGATAGCGGCACCTGGTGCCATCCCTTCTGCTTCGTCGTCGACGCCGGCTTGGTCCACTTGCCGGCGTCGAGGTCGACACCTGCCCAGGTTCCCTCGGCGGCGTCGAAGTACTTCCAGCGCATGCTCTCCACCTCGTCGCGCCGCGCGCCGGTCAGGAGCAGGAGCCGGACGATGTTGCAGGCCTGTTGGTCCTTGTGCGCGGCGAGGGCGGCTGTCAGGCTCTCCAACTCCGCGGCCGACAGGTACCGCTTGCGCTTCGCCTCGGCGTTGCGATCGATGCCCTTGGCCGGATTGCCGGCGGCATGGTCGCGCCAGCCCCATTTGAGCGCGAGGCTGAACATCTTGCTGAGAAGCGCGACCACGCGGTTTGCCCGATAGCGTGCCGGCCGGCCGCTTATGCCGCGCTTGCTGATTGCCGCGTGGAGGTCCTCGACGTCCGTGGAGTGGACATCCGCGACCTTCTTTTCCTTCAGCTTCGGCAGGATGTAGTCGCGGATCATGGCCTTGTCGTCGAGGATGGACGAGGGCCGTTTCTTGTTCGCGTCGAGGTGCCTCTCCTCGTAACGTTGGCACAGGTCTTTCACGGTCTTGGCGTCGCGCTCCTCTTCGAGCTTGGCCAGCGGATCGCCGCCCTTATCGATCAGCTGCTTCTGCTTTTTGGCCTCCTCGCGCGCGGCGCCGATCTTCCAGTCGTCGCAAGAGCCGATCGTGTAGCGA
>NZ_RZOJ01000032.1:0-30840 GCF_003998845.1 Mesorhizobium sp. M4A.F.Ca.ET.022.05.2.1
TCCCGAGGTTGTTCAGGCTGCTCTTCACGATGACGGGCCCTTGCCAACCGTCGCCCCTGCCGATCACGGCACCGCTAACGCGACGCTTGGAGATGTCGGTGGCGCCGATGTTGAGGCAGAAGGGAAAGGCGCGCGCGTATTCGACATATTCGGCCGGCGTCACGGTCGCGTCGACATGCAGTACCGCGATGTCGGCTTCCGGCCTGGCCGCCGTGCCGGCAAGGATCCGGACCGAATGGCCACGGCGCTTCAGCTCTTCCAGCAGGTCGAAGAGCATATACGGGCTATCACGGCGTAGCAGCAGCCCACGCCGGCTCTGAAACCGGTCGAACTCATGCGTGATGACCGCGATGCGTGCCATGCGCCCCATTGGCTTCTCGAGCGTCCTCGATTATTCGATCGAATACAATGCGCTAACCAACCCAGGGTTTGCATGACAGAGCACTGGAATGCAATTCGCAAACACTGGCAGTTGCTCGGCTCGCCGTTGCGGCCGCCGGCTCAGGTGGTCGAGGCCTATGAACGCGAGCTCGAGCTTGCGCAATCGCACGTCGTCATGCTCGGCGTGACACCGGAGCTCGCCGGACTTGGCGCCACAATGATTGCGGTCGACGAGTCCGCCGACATGATCGCCGGCATCTGGCCGGGCGACACCGATATGCGCAAGGCGGTGCGAGGCGACTGGTTCGACCTGCCGTTTCCCGGTGCGAGCATCGACGCGCTGATCGGCGATGGATGTCTCTCGGCGATCGGCGACGCCGAAGCAAGACGGGCGCTTTTTTTGGCGATCGCGAGCGTGCTCAAGGCCGACGGCCGCGCCGGCATAAGGCTTTACGCCTCTCCCGAAACCCCGGACGACCCGAAGGATGTCCGCGCCCTGGCGCTGGGCGGTGGCGTCTCGACCTTCCACGAGCTCAAATGGCGCGTGGCCATGACCGCAATCAGCGGCGTGCCCGACTACATCATACCGGTGACGAGAATCTTCGAACAATTTGAAGCGATTTTCCCCGATCGCGTGGAGCTTTCGGCGCGCACCGGATGGGACCTGCCGGTCATCGGCACCATCGACGTCTACCGCAACTCTTCGGCTATCTACAGCTTCGCCCCGGCTGACGCGGTGATTGGCGAGGCGCATGCGTTCTTCGACAATGTCGGCGTCGTTCCGACCGGCACCTACGGGCTCGCCGAACGTTGCCCGCTGCTGGTGCTGCGCTCGCCAAGGCGCTAAGGGGCACCTATGAAATTCCTTCGCGATCCCATCAGCGAAAGACCGCGTTCCTGATGCGAATCCAGGCCGGGAAAAATTTCGCGCGGTTCGTTCCTTGCGCGCGCCTTGACTCTCGAAACCCTCCGGCCTATCTCAGCGCCACGTTAGCACTCGCCTTGCGTGAGTGCTAACTCATATCCGGCCTCGCCGGATGGAGGAACAGTTCTCACCGTTCTCATCGAGGAAGACACTTATGGCAAAGTCCAAGTTCCGCCCGCTTCATGACCGCGTGGTCGTTCGCCGGGTCGAATCCGAATCCAAGACCGCCGGCGGGATCATCATCCCGGATACGGCGAAGGAGAAGCCGCAGGAGGGCGAGATCATCGCCGTCGGCTCCGGCGCTCGCGACGAAGCCGGCAAGCTCGTGCCGCTCGACGTCAAGGCCGGCGACCGCATCCTGTTCGGCAAGTGGTCCGGCACCGAAGTCAAGCTCAATGGCGAAGACCTTCTGATCATGAAGGAATCCGACATCATGGGCATCATCGGCTGAACATCGGCCTCACCGTCAACTGAATCTTGAATCTGCGGGTTCGCCCCGAACCCCTGCCAGGAGCTTACAATGGCTGCAAAAGACGTAAAATTCTCCCGTGATGCCCGCGAGCGCATGCTGCGCGGCGTCAACATCCTTGCCGACGCGGTGAAGGTGACGCTGGGCCCCAAGGGCCGCAACGTCGTCATCGACAAGTCGTTCGGCGCCCCGCGCATCACCAAGGACGGCGTCACCGTCGCCAAGGAGATCGAACTTGAGGACAAGTTCGAGAACATGGGCGCGCAGATGGTCCGCGAAGTCGCTTCGAAGACCAACGACATCGCCGGCGACGGCACCACGACCGCGACCGTTCTCGCCCAGGCGATCGTCCAGGAAGGCCACAAGGCGGTTGCCGCAGGCATGAACCCGATGGACCTGAAGCGCGGCATCGACCTCGCCGTGACCGAAGTCGTCGTCGCTCTCGGCAAGGCCGCCAAGAAGATCAAGACCTCCGAGGAAGTCGCTCAGGTCGGCACGATCTCGGCCAATGGCGACGAGTCGGTCGGCGCCATGATCGCGGAAGCGATGCAGAAGGTCGGCAACGAAGGCGTCATCACCGTCGAGGAAGCCAAGACCGCCGAGACCGAGCTGGAAGTCGTCGAAGGCATGCAGTTCGACCGCGGCTACCTGTCGCCCTACTTCGTCACCAACGCCGACAAGATGGTCGCCGATCTGGAAGACGCCTACATTCTCCTCCACGAGAAGAAGCTGTCCAACCTGCAGGCCATGCTGCCGGTGCTCGAGGCTGTCGTGCAGACCTCGAAGCCGCTGCTCATCATCTCGGAAGACGTCGAAGGCGAGGCGCTGGCCACGCTGGTCGTCAACAAGCTGCGCGGTGGCCTGAAGATCGCCGCCGTCAAGGCTCCGGGCTTCGGTGACCGCCGCAAGGCCATGCTGGAAGACATCGCCATCCTCACCGGTGGCCAGGTCATCTCGGAAGACCTCGGCATCAAGCTCGAGAACGTCGGCCTCAACATGCTCGGCCGCGCCAAGAAGGTGTCGATCTCCAAGGAGAACACCACCATCGTCGACGGCGCCGGCAAGAAGGCCGAGATCCAGGGCCGCGTCGCCCAGATCAAGCAGCAGATCGAGGAGACCACCTCGGACTACGACAAGGAGAAGCTGCAGGAACGTCTGGCGAAGCTCGCCGGCGGCGTTGCGGTGATCCGCGTCGGCGGTGCGACGGAAGTCGAAGTCAAGGAAAAGAAGGACCGCGTCGATGACGCCCTCAACGCGACCCGCGCGGCCGTCGAAGAAGGCATCGTTGCTGGTGGTGGCGTCGCGCTGCTGCGCGCTTCGGCCAACATCAAGGCCACCGGCGTCAATGCCGACCAGGCCGCCGGCATCAACATCGTGCGTCGTGCGCTTCAGGCTCCGGCCCGCCAGATCGCGGCCAACGCCGGTGCGGAAGCATCGATCGTTGCCGGCAAGATCCTTGAGAACAAGGGCGCGACCTTCGGCTACAACGCCCAGACCGGCGAGTATGGCGACATGATCGCCATGGGTATCGTCGATCCGGTCAAGGTTGTCCGTACGGCTCTTCAGGACGCGGCCTCGGTCGCCGGCCTGCTGGTCACCACCGAAGCCATGATCGCGGAGGCTCCGAAGAAGGAGTCGGCTGGCGGCGGCATGCCTGGCGGCATGGGCGGCGGCGGCATGGGCGGCATGGGCGGCATGGATTTCTAATCCAGCTCTGGCAGCTTTCGCAACGAGAGGGCGGCATCAATGCCGCCCTCTTTTTTTGCGAACCTCGGTCCGATGAACGATCGACGCCAACGCCGGCCATCGGCGTTAGGGCAACCTCAAAAGAACTGTCGAGTTGGTTGCGCGCGGCTTTGCGTCATCAGAGGCGCAAGGCGGTCGCGTGTGAGGATTGCGCGCTCCCATAGGCGGTTTCGGCATGTGCCTCGCCTTCGACATCGACATTGCGGCCAAGCAGGAAATCGGCGGCTTTCGAGGCATGGCTTGCGGCGCGGAAGATGGCGCGGTTGTCCTCGCGCAAAACCGTCAGCCATGAGCCGATGTAGTCGGCATGGCGCACGCTCGGCTCGATGCCGAGACTGCTGCAGATGAAGGCTGATGCGATTTCGGCGACCAGTTCCTCGCGCGCATAGGTGTTGGACCCGAAGGAGCCGGACAGGTCGCGCGCGAGTCGCCTCGGGTGGCCGGTCCAGTGTCCAAGCTCGTGAAAGCAGGTCCGGTAATAGTCGATCTGGTGGAAGAAAGCCGGCTGCGGCGGCACCTGTATGGTGTCGCTGCCGGGCATGTAGAAGGCGCGCTCGCCGCCGATGCGAAAATCAGCGCCGGTTGCATGAATGAGCGCCTCGGCCTGCGGGACCATCTCGCGCTCAGGCAGAGGCTCGCCGGCGGCGTAAAGATGTTCGGGCAGATTATCGCACTGCGCGACATCGAAGACGG
The DNA here is from genome assembly GCF_003998845.1 of Mesorhizobium sp. M4A.F.Ca.ET.022.05.2.1. Classification (NCBI taxonomy): domain Bacteria; kingdom Pseudomonadati; phylum Pseudomonadota; class Alphaproteobacteria; order Hyphomicrobiales; family Phyllobacteriaceae; genus Mesorhizobium; species Mesorhizobium sp. M4A.F.Ca.ET.022.05.2.1. The sequence continues at coordinate 4,215 of NZ_RZOJ01000032.1, forward strand.
TGAAGCGCTTCAGGAAGGGCACCGCCTGCGGTTCGTCGCCATCGGTGTCGGCGCGTTGCTTTTCGTTCTTGGGAACAAAGCGGTCAGCGTGAACGATGGTGGTGCCGTGCTCGCCCTTCCTGACATTGCCGCCAAGCGAAAGCGCCTGCCGGAAGGTGAGCCAGTTCTGGCTGGGGAAACCGCGCTCGATGACCGCGCCCCACAGGATCAGGATATTGATGCCGGAATATCGGCGCTGGGTGGCCGCATTCCGCGGCAGGCCGAGGCCTGTCCTTGCCCTGCCCCACGGCTTGACCCATGGCACGGTGCCGCGCTCCAGTTCGGCAATGATGCGGTCGGTGATTTCCTGATAAAGGCTGGCGCCGGTGCGCCCGCCACTGTCTGCGCCAGCCTGTCGGCTGCCGCAACGTTTGTTGTTTGCACGCATCGTGATGTCCTCCGCTCTACAATCGCGCGCCCTCCCCGGAAGCGGGGTGGGCGGCAAAAGCGACCGGAAAGGCCCGCCGTCGGAGGCGGACTGCATCAGCAGGACCGGAACGGAGTGGAGGACCCGAAAGCGACAAGCGAAGGGTTGCGGGACGCCGCGGCGGGCCTAGAAGGGAGTGCTGCCCACCCTGCGCCAGGGGGAAGGCCACAATAGAAAGACGCCGGCCGACAGGCCGGCGACCGTCAGCAGCCGAAGGCTGCCCCGCGCCAGGGGGCGATGCCGCAGGGCCAAGACCGCCTGAGCTTGCCGAAGAAAAGCGGGCTCGGTTCACGAGCACCCGGCCAGCGACTTCAGGCGCGGGCGCTCAGGATTGTTGTTGGCGCCCACGGCAGCTGGATGACCGCAACAAGATTACGAGGAGCGACAGCAAAGCCAGCTGCCACAAACGGCACGCTCCGGCAACAACAGCGTGGCCGGTCTACAGATGCTGCCCCGCACGAGAGCCAGCACGCTTTGAGCGCGCATCGGCGATGCAAGCGTTGCAAGCTGGCCATGTCCACAAGGTCGGCGACCACTATATCGCCGACCACCAACGCGGGCGTACCGTCTAAGTGCAGACCTTTCGCGAGTGCGCGGACCGCGCATTTCATCTGCGATGGCCGGATCTTGCATTCCCGCTTGAGCTGCTCAACGTCAAGGCCTACACGCGCTGCGATCTTGAGAGTGACCCTTCAACTGGGGGAAATCATAAGGGCGCGGTGGAATTCGTCGAACTTTCCCTGTTTTCTCGAGGCGAGTGCGGCGAAGGCTGGGAATTGGGAATCCGGTCCCAGGACCGGGAACTGTTTGATCACAAGCTTCAGATTGGGTTCATGCTTGAAGGCTTTTTGGTAGTTGATATCAGCCAGTCTGCAATGCGGACAGTTGTGGTAGTCATTGAATATGACCAGAACGGCATCGCCTTGCGGGTTGCCGGCGATTGGCGAAGGAGATCGTTGTCGAATGCGCCGCTCCACTTTTGCCTGTCGGTCGACCACGCCTGCCGGTGCAGGTTCGCGCTATATTGGCTCGCCAGCAAGGCGAGGAGTAAAAGAAGAGCTGCGACAGTGATGGCAGTCGGCTTAGACATGAGTCTCCAATCCATGGACGGCGTGGCAGCAACGGCCGCCTTTTTGGTGTAAAATGGGTCAGTTTTGATCGTGCCCCGCAGTTGCTACAGGCGCACAGGTGCCGGTGCGATCTGGCGGTTTCTCAAATACGGCTTTGCGCCATCGGGTCCACCCCAATAGCTGAGCGTCGTTCGCACGGGGAATTGTGTTCACCACGCCGGGCGACTTGACCGTCCACCGCCGGAGCGCTGAACGGTCCGCTAGTGAGGCGCTCCCCGAATCGTCGTTTATCCCGCTCGCCCCGGACCGGGTGACAGCCAGCGTTGCCGCTACGCTGCGGAGAAAAACCGTCAGCGCGTGGCATTCGGACATAAGCTGATCGACGCCAAGAATAAGCCCCACGGAGGTGACCGGTGCGGCCGGAACAAGAAAGAGCGTTGCAGCCATTGTGACGAGGCCTGCACCGGTAATGCGGGTTGTTCCGTTCGAAGGGAACAATGCGACAAACAGCATGAGGATCCGGCAGCCGATCGGGAGATCAGTTTTCGTCGCTTGGGCGATGAAAAGGGCGGCGAGCATCATATTCGTGCCGTCCAGATTGAATGGAATGAGACCCACGACCGAATGCGTGGCGCCGGCCCTTTCCATCTTCTCCATGAGCGAGGCCAGCGCGGCCTCTGAGGAGGACATTGCGAGCAGCAGCTCGTCCTTGATGTATCGGACGAGAGAGAAGAGCGAGCGGCCGTTGTAGCGGCAGACCGCGCCGAACAGGACCGAGAGGAACAAGACTTGCAGGATGTCGCCTTCCGCGAAGGCATTGGCAATCGTTGACGGGATGATGTTCATCAGGAAGCTGGTCACGGACTGCTCGTGAGCCGTGGCCACATAGCCCTTAACGGCTTGGACATCGAGCGAGGCCGGATCGATGTTGAGGCCGGCGCCAGGCTGAACGATATTCGCGACAATCAGCCCGACAACAAAAGCGAGCGTCGAAAAGGTGAGAAAATAGACCATCGCCTTGGCGGCAACTCGGCCGACCTTCTGCAGATCGCTCATGCCGGCAATGCCGGTCGCCATTGTCAGGAAGATGACAGGTACGGTGATTATCTTGACGACATCGACGAAGGCATCGCCGAGCGGCTTCAGGCTGTGGCCGGTCTCCAAATGGAAATAGCCGATTGCGGCACCCAGGATTATGGCGGCAAGTACCTGCACGTAGGTCCGGGCAAAATGGCGCTTGCGGGGCGCTGCGATCGCGCGGGGAACTCTTGGAACCAACACCGTCTCTCTCCTTGACCGGATCGGGGTGGGGCTCCTCCCTCTCCCATGCAGTGCTCCGGTCGAACGCTGCGCCCACTTCGGCGCAAACGATGTGCCAAATAGCAAAGAGGGGAAAACGCGCAGGACCTCACGCAATGCTTGCGATTCGCTCTCCCACACTCGTGCAGTGGTTGCCTGTCGCAACTATGGAAGGGTCGATTCTTGGGAACTCCAAAGGCCGCTCTTTGCGTCGAGCAGCTTGGCTGCCTGGAAGGTTCCCTCTTTGCCTTGCGGTCTGCGAGCTGAGTCCAGATCGTCATCATTTGGCTGCGCGCCGCACGGGGCTCGAAAGATTCAATCGAGGACGGGTCCTCTTGGAAAACGGGGGCAGCGTTGGTCAAGCCCTTCCACCCTGCTGTCCCAATGGTGTTCAGAAGCTCAGTTCACGATCAAGCGATGGATCAGCGTCATCTGGCGTTTGCGCCATCGCGGCGGCGTTGCAACGGGTCTGCCAAAGATGAGAAGGCCGCGAGGCAGGGTCCGAGACCTAGACTCCAACCTCATAGCGCGCTCGGCTCGCGTTCGGAAGGTTCGAACCGCAGCACGATCAGGTGGCGACACCGTTGGTCGGAACCGGAACCCGACGAATGATCGTTCGTGACCGACATCTGTGAACAAGCAGTATGTGTCATTGCAATCACCACCCGTTGCGCGGAAATGCCCATATGGCCGTGAATGAACTGGATTTGGTGATTTTCCAGATGGCGGTGGAAAGCGTCCGCTTGCTCTCTTCAAGCTTTGATGAGAAGGCGGCTGAGATAGCCACGAGGAGCCGTGGTAGCCTTCTTTTTGACGTGCGGGTGGACGGTGACCTGGAGGTCCAGCGAGTCGCAGCCATTGGATATCCAGGCGACAAGATCGGTGTGGTGGCATTGGACCGAGAGGGCCTTGTTAGCTGTTGTTGCCTAGTCAATGGCACCTTCTCACCTTTCATTGCACCGTTGGAGAACTGGACCAGCATGCCCCTTTCGATGCAGGCCCAGATCGATGTCACAGGCTATGCGAGGCTCCTTCTGGCCGCCTTGCGAAATGCTGGACATATGCTGGACAGGTAGCATCGCGATGATGTCTGTGATGAGATGGTGCAAACGGCTGGATGAGGCGATCGCTTGCTGGCAGCTTTGGCAACAAAGCGATCGGTGAGTTCGCAATGCTGGAACACGTCCTTTAGACTCTGCAGTTAAGTTAGCGGACTACCATCTGACGAATGCCCTCTGACAGTCTGCATGGCGCGGCATGCCCTCTTAGGAATGCAGCCGTGGTTCTACACCATCGGCTGTTTTTGTGTCGAAGGCGACGGGCACGCCATGAACGAAGGAAGCGGCCGCCAACAGTTCCTCCAACTCGCGGTCGGTGGCCTTGCATGCCGGCATTAGTGTTCGGATGGCGCGGATCGCCTGCGCCATGGAGAGAAAGCGGACCCTTCCCCTGGAAAGGACATAGGCTTCTGCGGCTTTTTCGACGGTGACGGTGTGAAACGAATTGGTCATGACGAATTCCTCCCTGAACCCTGACCAACCCGACTTATGGCACGAATTCGACCGCCTTCAAGCCTATGTCCGATTGCGGACAATAGCTGCGATTCGTTCAAAACCGCTGATGCTTTTGGGCGACCTGGTGAGGGGCAAGGAGACGTCGGCTGAACCCGTTTCAACCGACATGCTTCAGGCAGCGGCCAGGCCGAAATAACGCTGCTCCTCCTTGTCATAAGCGCCATGTGTGAGCTTTATCAATCCGGCACGGTCGATGATCGTGATCTCGCCGCGCTTGGCGTGCACCAGTCCTCGATACTCAAGCATTTGCAGGGCCGTGGTGACCCCGGGCGGTGGGCGCGAGCATGGTCGCCAGAAATTCATGCGTCGGGAGGATCTTATCTCCTTCCGCACGGTCGTGGACCATCAGCTGCCAGCGGGCCAGCCGTTCTTCGATCTTGGAGTGGCCATTGACCAGTGCCGTCCGGCATGATTGGACGAGGAACGCGTGGGCATAATCCAGCACTGAGGTGCGAAGCGACGGGCTAATCGCAGGGCGAAGGTTTTCAACCGGCAGGCGCCAGGTAGTGCTTTCCTTTCCGAGAATGACGGCAATTCCTTTCATCCCGTCATAGCCGACAATGCCGACTTCACCTTGCCGCCCGCCGGTCATGGTGGCGACCACCGACGCGATGCCCCTCTCGGGAAAATATACGTTCTTGATCGGCTGATGCGCGACCTCCAACTGGTCCTTGATGCCCGGTTCGACGTGATGCAGCGATGGTCGCAAAAGCGCGAAGTCCTGCGGGGTGAGGGCTTCAGCACCTGGTCGCGAAAGAGGGATCGGGCAAGGCTCTCTTCCAACGGGGCAAGAGCGCGTACGTCTTACTGTCGGCTGCACCGAAGTAAATGCCGGCCGATGCCAAAGCATAGGCTTCGAAACGCGCGATTGCAAAGCCCTGTCGGGGCAGTGCAGTCATGCTAGAAGTCGCGCCGCCTACGATAGGCAGCGGATGACATGATTCCCTTCTGCGGCGGCCACCAAGAACGGCTCGGGCACGCTTTAATCGTTCATACACAAGCTCGCAGGAATGTAAGCAGCGGAACAATCGGGTGATTCGTACCGCCCTGCCCTTTCAGAGATCAAGTCATTGGACGTCAATTCGGCTGGAACGCCTCGTCGAACGGCCCAGGAAAATGCAGCCGGATGAGCAATGGTGGTTCACCTTATGTGCGGTCCCGGATATGCGGTCCGGCGGCTCATCTCCCAATAGCTTGTCGATGGGGAAGTGGAACTCGTCATGTCGCCGCGAACCGTCACCGCGCTAGCGGGGCTCTTTTGAAGACGCCGGTGTTTTTCTTTGTGGAACTGAATCTGTGAGGTGATTGATGCATGAATCAAACATTTGCGTATTTCCGCTGCATCGGCGACGTATATTGGTCGAAAGTATCGCCCAGGCCCTCGAGACCAAGAACGGCGAGGCGGCGAGTGCGTTCTGGCGCTGTGCTGCCAAGAAAATGCTCATTCAATTGTCCGATGTAGGAATTGCGCCAGAGCTCGCTGCGCAGGAGGTTGGAAGCCTTCTTCATGCGGTCTTGGACGACATGGCCAACCGAACGGTAATGCACAAAGCATAGGCTCGGGCGCTGTTGGACCGCGCGTCAGCTCGGGTCCTTATCAGGGGACTGCTCCGACTGGCCGACGGTCCGGCCAAACCGGCATACCGGCAAAGGTTTGAGGTTGCGATCGCTCACGGCGGCCGGTCCAATATTCTAAGACGACCTCAGAAGCCACGTTGGCTTCTTTGGACGAAGCGGAGGGGCGCCATTTTGGCGTGCTCACGCTGGACTGCGGGTTGCGCCTACGGAAATCCAAAGTCCGGCCGCGCGAGCCAATCGACCGGAACAGTCGAAAGCTCGTGGGGGCGGGTCCGCTCACCCTCACGGCGGCGGTGGCGGCCGTGAGCAGACTTAACTCAAGTCACGGCTGAGCATCCGCAGGCGCTATGCCGATTGGATGAGAACTGGTTGCCACAACACCGGCCCGTTGAGGCGTCCCCTCCAGCGGATGCGCAAGAGACTGGCGTAGGAAATATCGAGGAAGCCGGCGACTGCCTCGGTGTTGCCGACCTGCTTGGGCTGTCCGATACGTGACAACGGCCAGGTGGCGAGACGAAGGATCCTTTCGATGCGCGTATCTGTCACCGTTACGATCCCGGAGAGATTGTTGGCCAAGCCGAATTCGATGATCCCCGCGAAGAGCTCGTAGGTTGCTTGGGCCAGGCCGCCAGCTGCCTTCGGCGCTGTCGCAGGGAGATCGAGCGCGAAACGACTACTCTCCCAGATATCGGCACTCGCAGGGACCACCATCTCATCCAGCAGCGTCGGAAACGTATCGCGCAACATTGTCGGTCCGGTGGTCGGCAAAAGGCGGACGCAGCCGCAAGTTCGCCAATCGGACCCCTTGAGAAGCAGGTAGACGGGGTTCAGGCTGTCAAACGGGTCCGTTTCCATTTCGCCTTCGGTCTGCACTTCCCAATCGAGCCGCTTCTTGAAAACCCGATACCTAAGTCCGTGCATTTCCTTGAGTTCGCTCGCAAACTCGGCGTAGCAGTCGGGTGTTATCAGCTGCATCATTGTCGTCTCCGTGCGGGATGTGTCCACGCAATCGAAGGGCAAAGCCGTCATGAATGCAGCCTGTAGACCTTTACAGCTAGACTTGGAGAGGATCAGGATCTCGCCCGAGCAGCCATCCGCACTACGGCCTGGTTGATGGTTCGCACGCCAAGCTTCGCCTTGGCGTTTTCCTGATGGAAGGTCACGGTGCGTTTCGAGACACCGAGAATCTGGCTGATATCCCAGGCCGACTTGCCGCACGCCGCCCATTTCAGGCACTCGAACTCCCGCCGGGTGAGCGTTATGCCATCTACCACGCAATCTTCGGCGAGCCTGCGCCGGGCATGGATATGAACGTTGATCGCAACCAGTTGCATTGCTTTTTCGTAGCGCGTCAGCGACCTCAGAAATGGCGGATGCGCCTCGTTGGAGGCGAAGGTCAGTGCGGCGAACCGGCCGCGATGATCATGCATCGACATGGTCAGTCCGCCGCGAATGCCGAACTCAGCTGCTTTTTCCAGGACTTCCTGCTGAGAGGTCGGCAAATAACGGTGATCGCGGTCCACACCCCAGTCGAAGGTATCCCAGCCCCGCAGTCCCCGCAGGATCACGGGATCCACGCTGTGGTAGCGCTGTTGCAGGTAATGTGATGTCCATGATGATGGATAATTCGAGATCAATCGCGGCCTGTCGCCGGAAGCGGATGGGTAGGTGAAATAAGCGAAGAGCGGAAAGTCGAACCCGGCTGCGGCGGACGCCATTGCCTCATGGAGATCGACGGCATCGACGCTTGCAGAGAGTTGCTCGACCAAGGTTTCAAATACGCGATGCATCTGCGCTTAGCGTACCTCGCGGAGGTTGCTGGAAGCCGACGGAGACGTGGTTCTAAATGATGGCCTGTCCCTGCAGGGCATACGACGCGCCGCCGTCATCACCGCAATTGCTGTGCTGCTTCCGATTGGAGAGAGCTCCGCCCACCTGACCAACTACCGATGGGTGATATTGCGACGTTATCGATGAGCCGCGTGTCGCCAAGCCAAGCCGCAGCAAGCAAGCGTGCCGGTCGGTCAAGGCTTGCTAACGATTGCAGGTCTGTTTCTCCGCGCAGCTCCAGGTATTCGAGCTCGCGATAGCCGGCAGCCAGAATTGCTGCACGCGCTTCATCAAGCGTAGGCAGGATGGGGGAGCCGCGTGCAAGCCGCTCGGCCGTATCGAGCAGGACCGATGCTAGTTTTGGGGCAATGGCGCGTTGGGCTGGGGAGAGCCGCACGTTACGCGACGATAGCGCAAGACCATCGGCTTCGCGGACTGTCGGACAGGGCACAATAGTGATCGGAATGTCGAGATCCCGGACCAAGCGCCTGACAAGCTGAAGTTGCTGAAAATCCTTTTCGCCAAAAAAGGCGAAGTCAGCGCCGGCCTGCAGGAAGAGCTTGGCCACGACCGTCGCCACGCCATTGAAATGGCCGGGCCGGAATGCGCCGCAAAGGCATTCGCTGATGCCGGACACTGAAACGGCCGTGGCGAAGCCCACCTGGTACATTTCCTCTGTGTCCGGCACATAGAGCAGATGCGTGCCCAGCAGAGCGAGCTTGGCAGCATCGTCGCTTTCCGTCCGAGGGTAGGCAATCAGGTCGGCGGGGCTGTTGAACTGCTTGGGGTTTACGAACAGCGTCACGATCACCCGCTCGGCCCTTTCGAGCGCCTTCCGCACGAGGCTCAGATGCCCGTCGTGCAAGGCTCCCATGGTCGGCACAATACCGATCGTGGCACCCGAGCGACGCCATTGCGCAACGACGCCGCGCAGCTCGCTCACGGTTCGAGCGATCGGCACGCTCATGTGAAGTCACCGGCCTTCAAGGCGTTGACATAGAGATGTTCGACCGCCGGAAAGTGCCGGTTCCGCACATCGGTGGCGTAAGCGGCGATTGCCGCCTCAGCCTGCTCACCGAGCTCGGCATAGCGTTTGACGAACTTCGGCCGAAATGAGGTGAAGAGCCCGAGCATATCGTGGCTCACCAGAATCTGGCCGTCGCAAGCTGGCGAGGCACCGATGCCGATTGTGGGTATGTCGATATCGGCGGTTATCTGCCGTGCAAGCTGCTCCGGTATCTTTTCCAGCACCAAGGAGAAGGCGCCCGCTTCGGTTACCGCCCTGGCGTCGCGCCTGATCCGCTCTGCATCGGCTCCCCGGCCCTGCACACGATAGCCTCCAAACGTGTTTACCGCCTGCGGCGTCAGGCCCACATGGGCCATGACAGGTACGCCGCGCGCGGTAAGGAAGCGGATGGTTTCCGAGATGGTCTCGCCGCCCTCGATCTTTACCGCTGAACAACCGGTCTCACCCATCACGCGCGCAGCGTTGCCGAAAGCGTGCTCTGGGCTTTCCTCGTAGGAACCGAAGGGCAGGTCGACGACCATCAGCGCGTGTTCAAGGCCGCGGCGAACGGCCTGTCCGTGCATGATCATCATGTCGAGCGTGACCCCCAGCGTCGACGACAGGCCGTGCAGCACCATGCCGACGCTGTCGCCGACAAGAACGATGTCGCAGTGGCGATCGAGCAGCCTCGCGACCGGCGTGGTGTAGGCCGTCAAGCATACAAGTGGCGTCTGGCCTTTTCGCGATCGAATATCTGGAGGAGTCATCCCTTTTATCTCACCAGCCGCGCTCAACCGAGGCCCCTTCCCTTACGTTACCAACAGCGGGTGTCGCGTTTGGCATATTTTTGTGCGACTGCGAAGAGCTAAAAACAGCGCTTGAGTACTCTGGTGTTGACGTGCTGGCTTCCAAGGTTACATTCAATCGATTAAGGCGCTCCGTTGGGCCAACCCGCTTTCGCAAACATGGATCCTCAGACAAGAAGAACCAAGAAAGGCAAAGCCGCCGTCAAAGCTGACGAAGCCAAAGTGGACCTGACTGCCGTCGTGGTCGCCGTAAACGACAGTGAGCCCTGTGTCCTCACAGTCGGTCATGCGGACACCCTCCCTTCTGGACCTTTTGCCCTTGAGCATCGATCACTGCAGTCGGGTTTGAGGGGGTGGGTGGAGCAGCAGACCGGCCATGCACTTGGATACATCGAGCAACTCTACACCTTCGCCGATCGCGATCGCATCGGCACTGAGCGCCACCAGCGCGTCATCTCAATCAGCTATCTCGCATTGACCAGGAAGGAACAGGCAACGAACTCGGCCGCGTGCGGCTGGCAAAGTTGGTACGAATATTTTCCCTGGGAGGACCACCGCTTCGGCACGCCGCCTGTGCTGCTCGATAGATTGCGGCCCCGCCTGATTGAGTGGGCCGGCGGCGCCAGCGAGCCGACCACTCAACGCGAGCGCCGGCAGCGCGCTGCGATAGCCTTCGGCTTCGACGACCGCCATTGGAACGAGGAACTCACGCTCCAACGCTACGAGTTGCTCTATGAAGCTGGTCTGATTGAGGAGGCCGGTGGCGGCAGGGACGCGATTGCGGCCGCGGCTGGCAAACCAATGGTCGCTGACCACCGTCGTATTCTGGCAACCGGGATCGCGCGGCTGCGTTCGAAGATCAAATACCGGCCGGTCGTGTTCGAGCTTATGCGGCCTTCCTTCACGCTGCTGCAACTGCAGCGAACCGTGGAAGCTTTGGCTGGCAGGCTGATCAACAAGCCGAACTTCCGGAGATTGGTCGAGCAGCAGGAACTTGTTGAGGAGACCGGGGAGACCTCCCTCGACACGGGCGGCCGACCGGCGAAGCTTTATCGCTTCCGGCATGCCGTCCTCGACGACAGGGCTATCGCCGGGACAAAATTACCGCTGGCGCGGGCTTGACATACTTATAGTCAAGGTAGATATATTCCCTTATTGTCAAACCGAATATAATCGAGGCGCCAATGACTGGGGCGTTACCTATGGCTGCGTCCCTGTATGAGCGTGTCCGGCGGGTGATCCCACCCGTTGAATGGCTCGCGTTCGCCGGCGATATTGAAGCCATCTTAGCGCTGAAGCGTGAGCGCAATGCGGTGGTGCTGGCGCACAATTACCAGACGCCCGAAATTTTTCATTGCGTGGCAGACATCGTCGGCGACAGCCTGGCGTTGGCCCACAAGGCGGTGACGGTCGACGCCGACATCATCGTGGTTGCCGGCGTTCATTTCATGGCCGAGACGGCAAAACTGCTCAATCCGAACAAGACCGTGCTCATCCCGGATCTCCGCGCCGGCTGCTCGCTGGCCGAATCGATCACGGCAAACGACGTGCGGCTAATGCGGCTGCGGTATCCGGGGGTCCCCGTTGTTACTTACGTCAACACTTCCGCCGCCGTAAAAGCGGAGTCCGACATCTGCTGCACGTCCGGCAACGCCAAGGCGGTGGTGGAATCGCTTGGCGTGGCGCGTGTGCTGATGCTCCCGGACGAATATCTGGCGAGGAACGTGGCAGCCGATACAGACGTCGAGATCATCGCCTGGAAAGGCCATTGCGAGGTGCATGAGCGCTTCACCGCAGCAGACATCCGGGAACTGCGCGATGCCCATCCAGGCGTCATCGTGCTGGCCCATCCAGAATGCCCACCAGACGTTGTCGCGGAGGCGGAGTTCTCCGGCTCGACCGCGGCGATGTCGGATTATGTCGAGCGTGAGAAACCGACGCGTGTCGTCCTTCTGACCGAATGTTCGATGAGCGACAACGTCGCGGTCGCGCATCCCGACGTCGAGTTCGTTCGCCCATGCAATCTGTGCCCGCACATGAAGCGCATCAACCTGGCCAACATTCGCGCCGCACTCGAGCAGAACCGGCATGAGGTCCGGATTGATCCCGAAATTGCCGGCCCCGCCCGCCGCGCGGTCGAGCGCATGCTTTCCCTATGAGTCTGGAGGTTCGCGACATCGCCGGGGCGCCGGTCGTCATCGGCGGCGGCATTGCCGGCCTGATGACGGCGCTTCATCTGGCGCCGGAACCGGTCGTGCTTTTGACCAACGCGCCGCTTGGAACCGGAGCCTGCAGTGAACTTGCCCAGGGCGGTCTTGCGGCAAGTCTCGGGGGCGACGACGGCCCAGATTTTCACCTTTGCGACACGATAGCTGCCGGCGACGGACTCTGCGATGAGGCCACGGTGCGGCGAGTGGTACGAGCTGCACCCGAAGCGATTAGGACGATCCAAAGGTTCGGCGTCGACTTCGACCAGCACCCTGACCGCGCGTTGCGACTTGGGCTCGAGGCGGCACACTCGCGACGGCGAATTGTGCATGCAGCCGGCGACGCCACCGGTCGCGAGTTGGTGCGCGCGCTCGTCGCCGCGGTTCGGCGTACAGCCTCGATCACCATTATCGAAAATGTGGAGGTCCGCCGGCTGGTCGTGCAGGACGGGTCGGTCATCGCCGTGGTCGCAGCAGGACGAGCCGGCGCGCTCGCTCTGCCCACGCGTCGCGCGGTGCTGGCGACCGGCGGCGTCGGCGGGCTGTTTTGCGACACGACAAACCCCGCTGGCTCATGGGGTCACGGGCTGGCGCTCGCCGCATGGGCGGGGGCGGAACTCGCCGACTTGGAATTCATACAGTTCCATCCAACTGCGCTCGACGGTCCGCGCCGGCCGATGCCGCTGGTGAGCGAAGCCGTGCGTGGCGAAGGCGCGGTGCTCATCGATGAGCGAGGAGAGCGCTTCCTCGCCGACACACCTGGCGGTGAACTTGCGCCTCGCGACGTCGTAGCGCGCGCCATTTGGCACCAGCTTGCCGTTGGACGCCGCGTATTCCTGGACGCACGGCAAAGTCTCGGCCCGAGATTTGGCAAGCGTTTTCCAGGCATCGCCGAATTGTGCCGGAGCGCAGGAATCGACCCCGCGACCGACCTGATCCCGGTGCGCCCGGCGGCACATTATCACATGGGCGGCGTCGCCGTAGACAGCGCCGGCCGCAGCTCCATCGAGGGATTGTGGGCCTGCGGTGAGGTGGCCTGTACCGGCCTGCACGGCGCCAACCGCCTGGCCAGCAACTCGCTCACCGAAGCGGCGGTCACCGCGAGCTGGGTTGCCGAAAGCGTTGCCGGCACGTCGTATACCCGGCGACCGCGCAGATGCTCCACATTCGTCCCTCCACGACCAGACGCTTCCGTGGTCCGCCCGATTGTCTCCGCCGCCCTGGGTATCATCCGCGACGGCGAGGCAATGCGCGAAGCGGTGGCGACCCTGCTGCCGATCGCAGCCAATAGTGTCGCTGCCTCTGGTCCGGCTTTGGTCTCACTGATGATCGCCGCGGCGGCCCTGAGGCGGGAAGAGAGTCGAGGCGCGCACTGTCGGTCCGATTTCCCGCTCCACGATGCCAACGTGCGCCCATCACGGCTGACACTGCACAGCGCAATGCGGGCCGCGGCCGCACTCGATTGCCGGGCTACCATACGGAGCACTTGATATGACTTCATTCTCCCCCCTCCCCGCGACCCTGATCGAACCGATTGTGCGCGTTGCGCTCCTCGAAGACCTGGGCAGATCCGGCGACCTGACCACCGATGCGGTTATCCCGTATGATTGCACTGCCACGTTGGTGCTCAAAGCGAGGCAGGCGGGCGTCGTTGCCGGGCTCGATCTGGTCTCGTATGCCTTCCTTCTCGTGGAACCGGCGATCAACATCCAGATCTGGCGCCCTGATGGCAGCGAGGTTGGGGCCGGGGAAACCATTGCAAGATTGTCCGGACCCGCACGAGGCCTGCTCACGGCCGAACGCACGGCCCTCAATTTCTTATGCCGGCTGAGCGGCATTGCCACTGCCACAGCGGCCATGGTTGAGGCCGTGCGCGGTCACAAGGCGAGGATTGTATCGACGCGAAAGACGACGCCCGGGCTGCGGGCATTGGAGAAATACGCCGTGCGCGTCGGCGGCGGTGCCAATCACCGGTTCGGCCTCGATGACGGCGTGCTCATAAAGGACAACCACATCGCGATCGCCGGCGATATCCGCACAGCAATAGAGCGGGCGCGCGCCGCAGCAGGGCATATGGTGAAGGTCGAGGTCGAGGTCGACACGCTGAAGCAGCTCGATGCAGCGCTCGCGATTGGTGTTGACGCGGTGCTGCTCGACAATATGTCGGTCGAGGATCTTGCCCGCGCGGTTTCTATAGTGGATGGCCGTACGATCACCGAGGCGTCCGGTCGGGTGATGCCGAAAACGGCGGCGGCGATTGCGGCGACCGGTGTCGATCTCATCTCCATGGGTTGGCTGACGCACAGCGCCCCGATCCTCGACATCGGCCTGGACATGCCGGACCACCAGAACATCTGCAAGCACTTGAACTGAGGATTACGGCGTGAGGAGCAACATCAGCTCGGCAGGCGTAGGAGGTGCTGGAAAGACGTGCCGCAGCTCGCCTTTAGCGAGTGCGCCCCAAAGCCAAGAAGGCGTACCGGACTAGCAAACAAAGGTTTGACGATGACGATTGGAATGAACTCGGAGTTCGACGTGAACCAGACCATGCAATCGGTCGATGGAACGCCTCCGCGATGGAACCGCAAAGAGGCCGAGGCCATCTACGGCATGCCATTCAACGATCTGCTGTTCCTAGCTCAGACGATCCACCGCCAGAACTTCGATCGAAACCGAGTGCAGCTGTCGCGGCTCCTTAGCATCAAGACCGGCGGGTGCCCCGAAGATTGCGGCTATTGCAGCCAGTCTGCGCATTACGAAACCGGTGTGAAGGCGTCGAAGCTGGTGGACGTCAAGCATGTCATCGACGAAGCGGCCATGGCGCGTGATGGCGGCGCAACGCGCTATTGCATGGGCGCGGCGTGGCGAAGTCCCAAGGAGCGCGACATGGAGGTTGTGGTCGCCATGATTGAGGGCGTCAAGGCCCTCGGCATGGAGACCTGCATGACGCTCGGCATGCTCGATCTTGAGCAAGCTGCTCGCCTGAAGCAGGCCGGTCTCGACTACTATAACCACAACATCGATACCTCTGAGCGCTACTATGGCGAGGTTATTTCAACCAGGACTTTTGCCGACCGGCTGGAAACGCTTGGGCACGTGCGCGCGGTTGGGATGAAAGTCTGCTGCGGCGGCATTGTCGGGATGGGAGAAGAAAAGACCGATCGCATCGACATGCTGGTCACGCTCGCGAACCTGCCCGAGCCGCCGGAAAGCGTGCCGATCAACATGCTTATTCCCATCGAAGGCACGCCGCTTGCCGCGGCCGACGCCATCGATCCGATCGATTTCGTCCGCATCGTTGCGCTCGCGCGGGTGATGATGCCGAAATCCTATGTAAGGCTGTCCGCCGGCAGGACGGCGATGAGCGACGAAACGCAGGCGCTGTGCTTCTTTGCCGGGGCCAATTCGATCTTTGTCGGCGACACGCTGCTGACGGCGGGAAATCCCGGCGAGGACAAGGATACCCTTCTGTTCCGGCGCCTCGGCATTGAGCCTATGGAACTCGCCACGCAATGAAGGAGGCAATTCTTGCCCGCTATGACGCAACCTTGCGGGGACTGGGGCGCAAGGACCGGTTGCGGACGCTCGCACCGCGCGCCGGGCTCGACTTCTCGTCGAACGACTATATCGGACTTGCCGCCTCCAAAAGACTGGGCGATGCGGTTTCGACGGCGATTGCGCGGGGCACGCCAGTGGGCGCCACCGGATCGCGGCTGTTGCGCGGCAATGCACCGGAACATGAGCAACTGGAGGCGGACGCAGCGGCATTTTTCGGAGCCGAGCGTGCACTGTTCTTCGGCAGCGGCTATATCGCCAACTTCGCTCTGCTGACGGCCCTGCCGCAGAAAGGCGACCTGCTGGTCCTCGACGAGCTCGCTCATGCCAGCATGCATGAGGGTGCCCAGGCCGGGCGCGCTGAGTTCAAGCTGGCCGCGCACAACGACGTCGACGCTGTCGAGGACGCAATCACCCGCTGGCGCGCCGAAGGCGGCATGGGGCGGGTGTGGATCGCCTTCGAAAGCCTTTACAGCATGGATGGCGACCGTGCGCCGATGGAGAGCCTGGTCGCGCTGGCTGATCGGTACCAGGCATTCATCGTCGTCGATGAAGCGCATGCCACCGGCGTCTGGGGACCGGACGGCCGGGGACTGGCCGCCGCGTATGAAGGCCGCGACAACATCGTCACGCTCCACACATGCGGCAAGGCGCTTGGCGCATCCGGCGCGCTCGTTACCGGACCGCGAACACTGTGCGACTATCTTATCAACCGGTGCCGGCCATTCATCTATGCGACCGCACCATCGCCGCTGATGGCAGTCGCGGCACGTGAGGCGCTGACTATTCTGTCTGACGAGCCTATGCGTCGTGCTCAGTTGCACGAGCGTGTCGCTTTCGCGAGCCGGCAATTGGCCGAACGCTGCGGCGTGATGCCCAGCGGTTCGCAGATCCAGCCGCTTGTGATCGGCGATAACAGCCGCACCATGGCGGTGGCGGCAGGACTGCAGGCACGCGGCTTCGACATACGCGGCATTCGCCCGCCGACAGTGCCTGAGGGTACGTCGCGCCTGCGCATTTCGCTGACTCTCAACGTCGACGAAGCCGACATTTCCGCCATGGTCGAGGCTCTCGTCGGAGTGTTGGCCACAGCATGACCAAACGCATCGTCGTCACCGGAACAGACACTGGAATTGGCAAGACAGTGTTTTCGGCCGGACTTGCCGGGCTGCTCGACGGCTTCTACTGGAAGCCGGTGCAATCGGGCCTCAACGAGGAGACC
Organism: Mesorhizobium sp. M4A.F.Ca.ET.022.05.2.1; assembly: GCF_003998845.1. Lineage (NCBI taxonomy): Bacteria > Pseudomonadati > Pseudomonadota > Alphaproteobacteria > Hyphomicrobiales > Phyllobacteriaceae > Mesorhizobium > Mesorhizobium sp. M4A.F.Ca.ET.022.05.2.1. The sequence continues at coordinate 20,828 of NZ_RZOJ01000032.1, forward strand.
GACAGCGAGGTCGTCGCCCGGCTTTCCGGCTTGCCCGACGGACGCGTGCTGCCCGAAGTCTATCGACTGACGATGCCGCTGTCGCCGCATCGATCAGCCGAAATCGACGGCGTCGCGATCGAGGCCGACGATCTTTCATTTCCGGTCCTGCCGACACCGCTCGTCATCGAAGGCGCCGGCGGGCTGATGGTGCCGCTCAATCGACAGACAAGGTTCATTGACATATTCGAACAATGGCGGCTGCCGGTCATACTGTGCGCCCGCACCGCGCTTGGCACCATCAATCATACGCTGTTGTCGATCGAGGCCCTGAGAGCCCGCTCCATCCCGCTCATCGGCATTGCCTTCATTGGCGAAGAGGTGGCCGATACACAAAGGACAATCGTGGAATTCGGCGGCGTGCCGCAGCTGGGCAGGCTGCCGCACCTCGGTCCGCTGACGGGTGAAACGTTGAGAGATGCAATGATTTCCGGCTTCGACCTGGCCATGATTGCCGGAGGCGACTGATGGCGGAGTCTCGAGTCTGGCATCCGTTCACGCAGCACGCGCTAGAGCCCTCGGTCCCTGAAATCGTGCTGACTGAAGGCGCCTATCTCCACAAGGCCGACGGCTTCCGCATCCTCGATGCGATTTCTTCCTGGTGGGTCGTCACCCATGGCCATCGCCACCCCCGCATCATGAAGGCCATCGAGACGACCGCGTCGAGCCTCGACCAGATCATCTTCGCGGGCTTCACCCACGAGCCGGCCGAACGGCTGGCCGAGGCGCTTATCGGCATCGCACCCGCCGGCCTCGACCGGGTGTTCTATTCCGACAGTGGCTCCACCTCAGTCGAAGTCGCGCTGAAGATGGCGCTCGGCTATTTCCGCAACATCGGCGCGCCGCGTTCGCGCATCGCCGTCATGGAGCACAGCTATCATGGCGACACGATCGGGGCGATGAGCGTCGGCGCCCGCGGCGTCTTCAACGCCGCCTATGATCCTTTGCTGTTCGAGGTCGACGCCATCCCCTTCCCGGCCGCCGGGCGCGAGCAGGAAACGCTGGATCGGTTCGAGGCCGTTAGCCGCGACCGGCGCGCAGCCGCGCTGATCGTCGAGCCGCTGGTGCTTGGCGCCGGCGGCATGCTGATGTATCCGGCCTGGGTTCTTGCCGAATTGAAGAGGATCGCCGAAGCCTCCGGCACGCTGCTGATCGCCGATGAAGTGATGACCGGCTGGGGGCGCACCGGAACCATGTTTGCCTGCGAACAGGCGTCCGTCTCGCCCGACATCTTGTGCACCTCGAAAGGTCTGACCGGTGGTACCATCCCGCTGGCCGCCACGATCGCCACCGATGCCATCTTCCACGCTCACTTTTCGGAGGATCGCAAGAAGACGTTTTTCCATTCGAGCTCCTACACCGCCAATCCGATCGCCTGCGCGGCAGCACTTGCCAATGTCGAGATCTGGCGTGACGAGCCGGTGGCCGAGCGGATCGCGGTCTTGAGCGCGAGGCAGGCCGCCGGGCTGCAACGCTTCCGGGTCAATCCATATTTCACCGACTGCCGGACAACCGGCACCATCGCGGCACTCGACCTACGCACCGGCTCAGCCGGTTATCTGGCCGAGATCGGGCCAAAACTGCGCGCTTTTTTCCTTGAGCGGGGGCTACTTGTGCGCCCGCTCGGCAATGTCCTCTATCTTCTACCGCCCTATTGCATCACCAGCGACGAATTGGGCGGGCTCTATGACGCGATAGAGGAGGCCGGCGAACGCTTCGGCTCGCGGCCATGAACCTATCGTCGCGCGTTCTCGGCTTCGGCCATCATGCGCCGGCGCGCAAGGTCGAGAACCCGGAAATCGAAGACCGGCTCGGGCTTGAGCCCGGCTGGATCGAGCGGCGCACCGGAATTCGCTCGCGCTTCTGGGCAACAGACGAAGACACGCTGTCGGGCCTTGCCGCCTCTGCCGGCGACATGGCGCTGACCAATGCCGGTATCGACCGCGGCGACGTCGGTCTACTCTTGCTCGCCACGTCGACGCCCGATCACCTTCTGCCGCCAAGCGCGCCGCTGGTCGCACATCGGCTGGGGCTAGGCCGCGCCGGAGCGATCGACCTGACCGGCGCCTGCGCCGGCTTCATCTATGCGCTGATGTTCGCCGACGGGTTCACCCGCCTGCACGGCAAAGCGAGCCTTGTCATCGCCGCCAACATCCTCAGCCACCGCATCAATTTGGCCGAGCGCGCCAGCGCCGTGCTGTTTGCCGATGCCGCCGGCGCCATGGTGATCAGTCCTTGCGATGACCCGGATCGAGGCATTCTCGGCGCTTCGGTGGATTCCGACGGCTCGCGCTACGGGCTAATCCAGATTCCCGCCGGGGGAAGCAACACTCCGTTCCATGCCGACCTCGACCTCGCGCAGACACGGATGACGATCACTGACGGCCGTGAAGTATTCAGCAAGGCCGTGGAGATGATGACCGCCTGCTCGAGAGATGCGCTCACTGCTGCCCGACTGAGGCCGCAAGACCTCGATCGTTTCGTGCCGCATCAGGCCAATGCGCGCATTTTCGACGCGGTCGGCAGGAACCTCGGCATCGCTGATCACTCGATCGTCAAGACGATCGCCGAATATGGCAACTCTTCCGCCGCGACGATCCCGCTCTCATTGTCGCTGGCCCATCGGGCGCAGCCGTTTCGGCCTGGCGAGAAAGTCCTCTTGGCGGCAGCGGGTGCGGGTCTCAGCGGCGGCGCGCTTGTGGTGGGAATTTAGCAAAGCAATGCTTGCGCACAGGACTGCTCATGAATGAGACTATGAGAATGGCTCAATACGTAAATAGTCGCCGGCAAGCTCCATAGAGCTGGGTTCCGTGCGGTGCTCCGCGATGTCTAAGTATCGACCCGCTTGCTCAAATCGCAGCGCTCATCGAAGGCCAGCAATACCTCATGCAGAGCGAAAATCCTCAACCGCCCGTTTCAAAGACGCTCGCCCCATTTCGAAACAAGGTGTTTCGCTCAATTTGGGCGGCCACCCAGATTTCCAGCCTCGGTTGGCTAGTGCAAACGGTCGCCATCAGTTGGCTTATGGCAACGATTTCAGCGTCCGACCTCATGGTGGCACTCGTCCAGGCCGCATCCACATTGCCGGTGTTCTTCCTCTCAGTTTTCGCCGGAGCCATTGCCGACAACTTCAGCCGCCGGTGGGTGATGTTTGCGGGACACTGCCTGATAGCATCGGCGTCGACGACGCTGATGATTTCTGTGGGTCTGGGATTTGTCAGTCCTTGGCTGATTCTCGGGTTAGGTTTCCTGGCCGGCTGCGGCTTTGCCTTGAATGATCCGGCTTGGCACGCTTCGGTCGGCGATATCCTTCACAAACGCGACATTCCGGCCGCAGTGACGCTTATGTCCGTCGGATACAACATTGTGCGCAGCGTTGGTCCGGCCTTGGGGGGCGTGATCCTGGCCGTCTTTGGGCCGCTGGCCGCTTTCGCCTTGGCTGCGGTGAGTGATCTGGCGCCCATAAGCGCGATATGGCGCACCAAATGGGAGGTCCGCTCTTCGCCTCTCCCTCGTGAGAGAATGACGACGGCAATTCATGACGGAGTGCGCTTTACTGCGATGTCTTTGGAGATCAGGGCAGCGACCGCCCGAGCCGCTCTTTTCGGATTGGCAAGCATCTCCATTCTGGCGTTGCTCCCCCTCGTCGTCCGGGATCAGTTGAAGAGTGGGCCAATTGTCTACGGTATCTTATTGGCCGGCTTCGGCATGGGTGCTTTCATCGCGGGCATGGGCAACGGCTTCTTGAGGAAGGTCACGTCTCAAAACAGGCTGGTGGCCTTCGCCTCTGTGGCTTGTGCAGTCTGTTGCCTCTCCCTTGCCCTTACATCGTCGATTCCTGTGGCGGCCATTTCGCTGGCGCTCGGCGGAGCGGGTTGGCTTATCACCTGGACGGGCATTGACGTGTCGGTGCAGTTGGCAAGCCCAAGGTGGGTTGTAGGCCGCACGCTCTCCATTTACTACGCCTTGAGCGCAGGCGGTATGGCTGCTGGCAGCTGGATCTGGGGTTCTGTCGCGCAAAACTATTCCTTGACCTTAGCATTGGAGGGCGCCGCAGGCGCTCTGTTGCTGGTTGCAGCAGCGGGGATCGTGTTGCCGGTCCGTCCCTGGGAAGAAACCGATCAAGAAAGTTCAGTTTTTCATCCGCCGGACGTGGCTCTCGATCTGAAACCCAGAAGTGGCCCTATCGTGGCCAAGGTCGAGTATTTGATATCGGAGGAAAATATCGAGGCCTTTCTGGGCTCCATGCGCACGCGGCGACACGTCCAGAGCCGTGCCGGTGCACGAAACTGGACGCTCCAGCGAAATCTGCAAACACCGTCACTTTGGACGGAGACATTCCGCACCCCCACCTGGATGGACTTTCTCCGCCTAAATCATCGACTCACCGCAGCAGATAAGGAAGTCGCCCAGCATCTCCTGTCACTGCATGAAGGAGAGGTGCCTCCGCAGACAGTGCTTTCGATTGAACGGACGACCGAGGCAATTCGTACCCGTACCTCGACAATCTTTTCTCGTCCTCCAAGATGACGCCATCAAGCTGCTGTCCAGGGACAGGGTGGATCACCGGTGCTTTGCAGAGCACAGCCTCACACCGAGAGCAGCGTGCTCCGGGTTGTGCGCTTTCGCGCGCACCCAGGCGAGATGATGGTGAACGCGGCGTCAAGTGGAAGTCCCCTGCATACGCTTGCGGAGTCTTCTGCGAGAGCCCATGCCGACGAGCGCCAAACAAGGTTTGATGCCTTTCGGCGTCGTGGCCTCAACTCATCGATTCGCGAGAAAAGCATCGAATGCAGCAGCAACGGCGCGAACAACAAAGCGGTGCTCCGGCCGCACGCGGATGAAGCCGTTTTCGACGTCCAGGATCCCCTCCTCAGCCAGCGTCACCAAACTCTCAACTGAATCGAGAAAACGAGCTGGTTCGATTTCGTGGGCGGCACAGATGGTCGGCACGTCGGCCTCCAAATCGCACATCAGTCGCTCGATGATCGCTGCGCGCACCCGGTCATCGTCGGTCAGACGGTGACCCTTTGATGTCGCCAGACGTCCACTTGCGATGTGCCGGGCGTAAGAATCCCGTGTTACTTCGTTCTGAACATACCCCTCGCGGACTCGGCCAATAGCCGACGCGCCTAAGCCGATCACGTTTTGCAAGTATCGGCCGAGTATCCCAGCGAATTACGCCGTAGGCGCGCCCGGTCTTCTGCGCTAGCGCGAGTTCGTCGTCCGGCGGAGCGAAATGATCGAGCCCGATCTCCCGGTAGCCAGCGCCAACCAGTGTCTCGGCGACAGCTGCAGCCTGTTCGGCGCGAAGATCGCCGTCCGGTAGACCTGCCTGCTCGATAGGCGCTGGTTCTTTATCACGGAAGGAATATGCGCGTATCCGAACACCGCAAGCCGGTTGGGGCGCATGGCGACCGCAGCCATCGCGGTCTGGATGCAGGACTGCACAGTCTGTTTCGGTAGACCGAAGATGAGGTCGAAGTTGATATGGCCAACGCCATGCCGGCGGAGATTTTGGACTGCAGCGGCCGTCTGCACCTTACTCTGGATCCGATTGATCGCCTTTGCACATCGGGATCAAAGCTCTGCACGCCGATGCTCGCGCGGTTGACACCGTTAGCTGCCAAGGCTTCGGCCATTTCCGGTGTGAACGTTCGGGGATCGATCTCCACGGTGATCGCAGCAGTTTTGCTGAAAGCGAAGTGGCGGCGTAGAAATTCCATCAGCGCCAAGTGCTCGGCTGGCCCGATAAGGTGAGGCGTTCCGCGCCGAAATGCACATCGCTCACCGGCAGCCCTTGCCGCACTTGCTCCGACACCAAACTGATCTCCTGACGCAGCACCGCTAAATAATTAAGGATCGGGCCGTTGCGACGGATGACCGCGGTAGGGAAGCCGCAATACCAGCACATGGATCGGCAAAACGGAATGTGGAAATAGAGCGACACCGATTCGTCGGCCGGGAGGCCCCCCAGCCATTCCTCATAATCGTCAGCACCAACTGCCGCAGAGAAGTCTGGCACAGTCGGATAGATGGTATACCAAGGCGGCCGGGGGTCCCGGTACTTTGTCAGGATTGAGGTGTGCAAGGAGCTGTCATCCCACGTCGCTGATCCATCATTCTTTCGTTGCGCGCTCGTCCTGGTCTCTGACCTAAGTCAGTGCGTCCCGCTTATGTCGCAGTCTCGTTTGGACAGGATGGGGTCAACCACGCCGGGGAGCGCGCGTGCCATGGTTGCGCCTGAGGTGATGGTGCGGTGCCGCATTCAACGTCTGAGTAGTACGTGACGCCAGTGCAGTGTGCTTGAGGCGTCTGCGGAAGAACTTTGCAATGCGAAATTCATGTCCGACGCAACGGACCTGTCAAGCCTCGTTCAGACGCCATCCAGGTCCAGCCAGCGGCCTTCCCTGCCGGCCGAAAAACCATACCGGCTTTAGCCACCGAGACGCTCTAAAGCTGACGTCGGCTCATTTGATGAAAGGAGGACGCCGCTAGGGGGTGCACAAGGTTCCCCGGCTTGACGTCGCTTCGAGCGAAGAGCGGCGGTGTGGCTTGTCGTCAAGCGCCGGGCAGCGTGCCCCCTACCGATATCCCGAAAAGATCGACCAAGATGGCCATGCCGACGCCACACGCGGTCTGGATGAGGCCGACCATGAAAATGCGATTGGCGCGTTCGTAGATGGGGCGCCGCAAGGAACTCATGTCGAGCAGCATGGACAGCGCTCTCATCTGCAGTGCGATGCCGAGCAGGATCGGCACTACGGCGAACAGATCGTAGAGTTGCCATGGCAAGGGGTTCGCGGCCCAATGAGTGAGGAAGCCGAGCGAAAAGGCAAGCAGGATACCCACGGCAGTGATTGTGCCGTTGCGGAAAATGGTCTCGATCGGTTCTTCCTTCGGATCGTGCTCGTCCAAGCGGCTTCCTTTCGTTGCTCTTTCCGTCGAGACTAAGTTCTCGAGAATGCTGTTCATCGCCAATTACTCGAGGCGAGCCGTAGGCAGCCGTTTCAGGGTGCGCTCCCTCTCGCTTCCGGCCGCGCAATGTACCTGCACGGCGAACTTACAGCGGCGAAAAGGTGCTGCGGCCACCATGCGACGCCTCGGACGCGCACGCCCTCTGTTCCTGGCGCAGCCCTTGCGGAGCGTACGCGCAGTGATCCTTCTCGGTAGCGCATGGCGCGGCCTCCGTTGCGGTCAGACGGGAAGCCGTCGCTGTTAAACGAGACTGTCACATATCGAACATGGCGAACCGTGTCGCACATTGCTTTTCGCAGTGACCCTCAAAAAAAGTGATTCCAGCGAGACGAAGGCGCGTCGGCCCGATTTTGGTGTCGGCCGCATTTACGCTTCAGGTTGGCATGTCGCTTGCTGCTCTATTTCGGAGAGCTGCAGCGGTCCGACCGGAGTGTTTCACATGTAAACGATAATGAATCTCCTAACAGAAAACACTATTATAAGTACATGTGGCTTTTACGCTGGCTCACCTCTCGTGTCAAGCGCTTTGGCGTCCACATATTGGAGACAACACGCACAAAATTTAGAGGAAAAGCTTGCTCTTTCGCCTCTATCCTTTTTATTCCTTCATGGAGATCTAGACATGTACATCAAGAGTCCTCTTCTCGGCTTAACTGCTCTGATGACCGTTTCCGTCGGTCGAGCAGCTGGCGCCGAGCGGGAACCGGCCGAGTACATCAAGATCTGCGACGTCCTCGGCTCGGGATATTCCTATATTCCCAACACCGAGACCTGCCTGCGCATCGGCGGCTATGTCCGTTACGATATCGGCCTGGGTGACGTCCGATCGTATGACAGCGCAAGAACCTCGGACGTGAGAACTGGCGAGGACCAAGGCACTTGGCGAAACAGCACACGCTTCACGTTCAAAACTTGGACCGGCCAGCAGACCGAGCTCGGCGCGTTGACGACCTATACCGAAACCCACGTGAATTTTGGCAACAGCGCTAACTCGCATGACAGTCCTCAGAACTATGATTTCAACAGCGGCCTCGCACTGGCTTCTGCCTGGGTCGAGCTGGGAGGCCTGCGAGTTGGCAAGGAGGGGTCGGCCTTCGATACGTTTGTAAGCTACGCTGGCGACGTTCTCGATAGTATGCTCGTTCCGTCGGCCGGCTTCGACACCAACGTGGCTCAGTACCACTTCGACGCCGGCAACGGCATTTCGACTGTGATTTCGCTCGAACAAGGATCGGGCTCAGCCGGTACTATCGACAGCTATATTCCGCACGTTGTCGCCGGCTTGAAATACACGCAAGGCTGGGGCTCGATCACCGGCGTCGCGGCTTATGACAGCAATTACGAAGCTTTTGCCGGCAAGATCCGCGTCGACGTCGCTGTCACAAACCAGCTGTCGCTGTTTGGACTCTTCGGCTACGGTTCCAATGCCAGTCTCAACGAGGACTCAAACGGCGCAATTGCCAATCATGGGCGCGGCTCGTACAAAATCTGGAACGGCCAGTGGGCTTTCTGGGCGGGCGCCACCTACGAGTTTGACGAGAAAACTTCGTTCAACCTTCAGGTCTCGGGTGATCAGCTCAAGGATGCTGGTGTGGCTGCAAACGTCGCCTACATGGTCGTTCCCGGCTTCACGGTCACAGCCGAGGTCGATTACGACCACTACGGCAACTCTGGCCTCGGCCCTGCCGAGCCTACCGCCGTCAAGGGCACGAGCAAGCCGAACAGCGTCGGCGGCATTCTCCGCTTACAAGGCTCATTTTGAAATCTCTCCAGTCGCGAGCATGGCAAAGGCACTTGCCTCGACAACGCACGCATGGAGAGCTTCGTTCGCCATCTTGAAGTCTGCATCGACCGTCCACGGCCCATCGTACCAACTAGAAACTGAAAGTTATGAGCCCTGTGTACTACACCTAGCCCTTGACCTGCCCGATGAACCGGCCAGGGGCCGTCAGTTCAAATTCGGGGCCGCTTAGAGGGCAGTGTGAGGCCGTGTTAGGTAAGCGCCACTGCAATGTCGAGGCCGCGACACGCCTGTCGCTTTGGACGGCTGGAATTGCCCTTCGCGGCGCCATTCATTCTCTCAACATTTACGTGATAATGCACGCTGAGTCCGAGCCGCGTGGCAGCACCCATCCTAGGTCACTATCGGGGGGCCTTAAACCTGAACAGCTCCATCGTCGCGGCTGCTGCGGAAGCAGGAGCTATCACTGGGACCCGTACTGGTGCTTGTCAGCCGCTGAGCCGCTACTTCGTCTTAGGAAGAGCATTGTCCTTGCCAAAAGCCGGCCAGTATTTCGAGATTGCCAGTGTGGCGCCGGCTGAAGAGAAATGACCATAGTCGAAATATAAAAACTCTCCTCTATCGGAATAGGCGCAGCGTCCTGCGCTGCACAGGAATTTCAGCGGATCGATGAATGTGGCGCCTTTGGTAAATGAGCGCACACGTTCGTTGATGTCGGGGTCCATCGCGATCGGCCAGGACGTATCGTCCAGATTTTGGCGCTTGGCGAAGAACGCAATTTTCCGGACGTCAGTTGGGAACTGCGGAGACTGGCCGATGACAAACACGCGCACGCCCAGGGCACGAAGCGTAGCGATTGTTTGCTGAAGACCGTCGAAACCTCTGACCTCATAGTCACTCCATCTACCGCTGAGGATAACCGTCTTGATGTCCGCTTCCAAGATGACGTCCAAGGCCTTGCGATTGAACCGGACACAATCAAGACGATCGTAAGGGTAGTAATAGAGTATCGGCGCGCAGCTGGCGTACGTATATTCAACGATGTTCGCCTGCAATCGATTTATGTTAGCACCCAAGCCGGAAACATAGTGCGCGGCGAAGGAGTCGCCCCACAAAAAAACCGTTGTTGGAAAACCGCTGGTGCGCGTGCAATCCTCCATATTCCAGCTTTCGATCCGGCTGGTGCCCTCGTTGAAACAGATGCCATTCCTCCAGTCCCCGACGGAAATGCGCCGCTGGACATAGTCCGGAACCC
>NZ_RZOJ01000330.1:0-6652 GCF_003998845.1 Mesorhizobium sp. M4A.F.Ca.ET.022.05.2.1
CTAGTTGAAGAACACGAATAGGCGAGAACAGGCGGCGGTTTCTTTTGATGGCCGCCAAGGCGCCTATTCGCTCGATGCGGCTTGCCATCAAACGCAATGACGACGTCTGCTTCTCAAGAGCCGGAGCCGCGTGACCGCCTTTTTTCCGCCGCCGCCAGAATATCGACGAAGGCACGCACCTTTGCCGGCCTGAAGCGCGCCGGCGGAAAGACGGCATGGATGCCGCCGGCGGGCAAGATCCAGTCTGCGAACACCTGCACCAGCCGCCCCTTGGCAATGTCGTCGGCGACGCTGTAGTCCGGAAAGATACCAAGCCCGATGCCGGCATGCACGCAGGCATGGACGGCGGGGCTCTTGTCGCAGCTGACGACCGGGTTGAGTTCGGCCAGCACAGTTTCGTCGTCTTTAGAGAACAGCCATTGGCCGACGCCGCGCAACTGGGCATTGCCGACCCAGGGCAGCGATCTTGACTGCAGGGGGCCCACATTCGGCGGCAGCCTGGCCGCGAGCTCCGGGCTTGCGACGACAACCTGCCGGAAGGTTCCGAGACGCCGCGCCAGATTGCTGGAATCGGCCAGCCAGCCGACCCGGATGCCGAGGTCGATCTGCTCGTCGACGAGGTTGCTCACCGCGTCGTCGAAGATCGTCTCGACCCGCATCCTCGGATATTTCCTCAGATAGGCGGCGATGGTCGGCGCCACGATCTTCTCGCCATAGTCGAGCGGCGCCGTCAACCGCAGCATCCCGGTCGGCTTGTCGGCGCTTCGCGCGATGTCGCCATAGGCGGCTTCCGCTTCGCGCAGGATGATGGCGGCGCGGTCGTAGAACAGACGCCCCTCCTCCGTCGGCGTGACGCGCCGCGTCGTGCGCCGCAGCAGCGTAGCGCCGAGTTCCTGCTCGAGCCTGCTGACCTGATGGCTGACCACCGCCTTGGCGACATCGAGCCGGTCGGCGGCCGCCGTGAACGACCCGGTCTCGATCACCGTGGTGAAATAGACAAGCCGGTTGAGGTTCAGAAGTTCGGCCATCGGCGAGCCATTGTCTGATTTGATCAGACAGTCTGTATGATTGATCACTATTTTTTGCAACCGGCCCAGCTGCCATCTAGGTCCGAGAGACAGACATCCGGACAAGACGGCCATGAGCAATGCAACGCTGACCTATCTTTTCGACCCGCTCTGCGGCTGGTGCTACGGCGCGACGCCGATGCTGGACAGGCTGGAAAAGAGTGGCGTGGTGCTCGAGTTGCTGCCGACCGGTCTCTTCTCAGGCGCCGGCGCGCGACCGCTGGATGCAGGCTTTGCCGCCCATGCCTGGGCGAACGACCAGCGCATCGAGCGGCTGAGCGGGCAGGTCTTCAGCCAGGCTTATGTCGACAACGTGCTGAACGTCCGCGGCACCTTGCTCGATTCCGGCACTGCCACCCTCGGCATCGTTGCCGCCGGCCTCGACGACCCGCGCCTGCGACTTGCGGCGCTGAAGGCGATTCAGCCCGCTATGTCGGTGGCCGCGATATCGTCACGGTGGACGGCGTCGCTGCTGTCCTGACGGACGCCGGCATGGCGGACGCGGCGGGCATGCTGAAGGCGCCCACGCCGAAGCTGCTGGCGGCGCATCACGATCTGGTCAGCCGCGGCCGCGCGCTATTCCAGCGCCTGCGCGCCGATGGCGTTCCCGCGCTCGCCGTGATCCGTAAAGAGGCGCCGCGCCTCATCGGCGCCAGCGCGCTCTTCGGCAGCTACGACAATCTCGTCGCCCATATCCAGGCGGCTTGACCCAGCACAGCAGTCCCCCAAGCAGAAAGGAAATGCCATGAAGATCGCCCTTATCGGCGCCTCCGGCCAGGCCGGCTCGCGCATCCTGAAAGAACTCTCCGACCGTGGCCACGCCATCACGGCAATCGCCCGCAACCCGGACAAGATCGCGAAGCTTCCGGGCGTCACCGCCAGGAAGGGCGACGTCTTCGACAAGGAAGGCCTCGCCGAGTTGATCGAGGGGCATGACGCGGTGGTGAGCTCGGTGCATTTCACCGCCAGCGATCCCGACACGCTGATTGCCGCCGTGCGCGCTTCGGGCGTCAAGCGCTACCTCGTCGTCGGCGGCGCCGGCAGCCTCGAGGTCGCTCCCGGCAAGCGCCTTGTCGACGCGCCGGAATTCCCGGCTATCTACAAGACCGAGGCGCAGAAGGGCGCCGATTTCCTCGACACGCTGCGGACGATCAGCGATCTCGACTGGACCTTCCTGTCGCCGTCGGCCCTGTTCATCGCCGGCGAGCGCACCGGCACGTTCCGCCTCGGCAAGGATGCGCTGCTTTCCTCCGACAACGGCAGCAGCATCTCCTTCGAGGACTACGCCATCGTGATGGCCGGCGAGATCGAGACGCCCAGGCATATCCGGCAGCGCTTCACGGTCGGCTACTGATCACCGGGCTTCGATTCCAGCGCTGAAAAGGCACGCGGGCGCCGTTGCGACAGTTCGGCGATGCCCGCGGGCCCCCCCTTGGCAAGCCGGCGCTGCTTTGCATAGGCCGCAGGTCGCGGTTATAGCCGGAACTATATTAGAGGTTTCTTGACAATACGCTTAACCTCTGGTTTCATTCTTTTCAGGGATTTAGGCAAAGTTCGTTGCGTATTTTACGGACGGTGTTCGCATGTCGACGGTGGTTGTGGCGGACCCGCGGGGGGTGTATCTCGCAGGTCTGGAGTGGGTGTTGCGGAAGGCCGGGCACGATGTTGTCGCCGAGTGCCACCGCGTGGTTGACGTTCTTCCGCATGTGGAACGCCAGCGGCCTGATATTGCCATCATCGGCCTGGATTTAGCGGACCCGCAGACGGCCGGTCTTTCCTCCCGACTGAGAGCCGCCCACCGCGCCCTCGGCGTCATCTTCATCCTGCAGCCAAACGGCGGTCTCGGCGTCAAGGAGATCCAGGCGCTCGACGTTGACGGGCTGGTGCTCGACGGCATCAGCAACCGCTTCCTCGTCGAATGCGTGAACGCGGTGGCGAGCGGCAAGAAATGGATCGACAACAAGATCGTCCAGCACCTGCTGATGCCGCGGCCGCAATCCCAGCCCACGTCCAGGCTCACGGGGCGCGAGAGCGAAATCGCCGATCTCGTCTCGCGCGGCTTGCGCAACAAGACCATCGCCCAGCGGCTGCATGTGTCCGAAGGCACGGTGAAGATGCACCTTCACCACGTCTACACCAAGCTCAACCTCGGCAGCCGGTCGGAACTGGCCTGGGCGGCGCATGGCAAGGACACCGCCCATCCCGGGTCGGACCTGATCTGATCGGCCGGGACCTGATCCCGGCAGCGGTCTCGGTGTTGCGAATACCCTCCGTTCCCTGATTGCGACAGCAGGCGCAAGGCCTGCGGCAGCCCACGCTATCGAAGGATATATATCGTTCGATCAGGACGGGTATTCACCGAAATACTATCTAAGCGCGAATGGACGCACCCTCTGCAACGGCGACACAATCAAGCTAAGAAGGCCGCAATTCAATGCGCGATCTTCCTTAAATAGGGGCATAGGGGCGTCTTTCCAAAACCAGTAAACGTGGACTCCGCGTGTGTCCGAGCCGTGCGCATAACTGCTGCCGCGGTGAATACGACTTGTGGAATCAGTCAACCATCCGGAAAGGATGAATATCATGGCTACCATCAATATAAACGGCACGCTGGTCAACGACCAAACAGCCGGCGTACAATTCAATGATCCGGACGGCGACGATGTCGCTATCTCTGTCGACGCCGGGGGCGACATTTCCGGCAGTCTCGATGCTGCTTTTCTCGCCTTTCTCAACGGTCTCACGCTGTCGGACGCGCAGAAGGCATTCGCCGACTCCGCTGAGGCAGCAAGCCAGTCTGACCTCATCCAGGTGACGGCGGGAGCCAACGAAGTCGTTGACAGTCTGATATTCGCTCCGCTTACCAACGCGAATTCCGGTCTCGACACCGTCGGCGGCCAGGATATCCTCCTCACCACGTCGGCAGACGGGAAATCAGTGCTGGCGACCGCAGGGGTAGGTGGTCCCATCGTCGCGGCTTTCTACATCATCCCCGCCGACGCCGACAACTTGTCGGCCACTGTGCAGATGGTTACCTTCGAGGCAATCGCCCACCCGAGCGGTCTCGACCCTGACGACCGGGTGGACTTCAGCGACATCCTGAAGGTCCGCGCGTTGTCCCACACTGACACGCCCATCGGCGACGACATCAACGTCGACGATGACGGCCCGGACGTCAACACCAACGGGGCCGGCCCGGACCTCACCGTGGACGAGTCGTTCCTTGGCGGTGCCGGTGCTACCACAACCGGCAACTTCCTCGCCAACTTCCCGAACAGCTTCGGGACTGACGGCGCGGGCGCACTCACCTTCGCGCTCGGCATCCCCGCGGACGCCACAGACAGCGGGTTTGTCGACACGGCATCGCAGGAACACATTTTCCTGTACAAAGAGCTTGACGGTAGCATTACCGGTCGTGTCGGAGACGGTGGTCTTGCTGACGCGAACGGTGCTATCGCGTTCACGGTCAGCGTCAACACCACGACTGCCGTCGTGACGCTCACCCAGAGCTTGGCGATGGTTCACAACGTTCCGGGTAACGGGACCGTCCCGCCCGGCAGCTACGACGAAGCTATCTCGCTGGCGGCGACCCTCGTCACGCTCACCGCGCACAGCGAGGACGCTGACGGGGATGATGATTTCGCCACCCTGGACATCGGCGATAATCTCTTCTTCAAGGACGACGGCCCGAGCATCTCGGCAAACGGCACTCCGCCGACGCTCACGGTGGACGAAACCAACTTCGGTACCGACGACGGTCCGACGAGCTTTGCCGGCATCTTCACGCCGCATAGTAGTGGTGCTGACGGTGCGGCAAGCCCTGTCGAGATCACATACGCTCTGGCCGCATCCGGCGCATCCGGTTTGACTGACACTCTCACCGGTCTGTCAGTCGGCCTTTCGGTCGATGCTAACGGTGTCGTCCTCGGCACAATCACCGGCGGAATCGAAGTGTTCCGGATCAGCATCGACGCTGACGGTCTCGTGACATTCAACCAGTCCCGTGCGGTGATTCACGCGAACGCTGCCGATCCTAACGACACCAGGACATTGGCCAGCGCCAGCCTTATCCAGCTGACGGCGACCATCACCGACGGCGACGGCGACACGGCTGTGGCCACCAAGGATATCGGCACGAGCTTCGTCTTCACGGACGATGGGCCGACGATCACGAAGGCGTTCGACGGTGTTCCCGGCGGGGCTCTTGGTGACCACGAGACCCTGAGCAACGTGCTGACGAACCCGAACCAGTCGGCATCTGGCGACTTCGGTTTCGACATCGGGAACGACAAGTTCGCGACCTACGACGCCACGCACTCGGATTTCGCGAGCATATCGCTGTCCGGCAACGTCACCGGCCTGGTACCGAACACTCCGACCGCATTCGCAACCTCGAGCGTTACGCTCGTGGCCGGGTCGGAAACTGCCACCTCAGCGACGTTCAACTGGGCTGCCACTTACGACGCTAACCCGGACCTGGCTGGCGTTCAGCCGGGGACGATCGCCGGTACGCTTAGCTTCAACAAGACTGCCGACACCTACACCATCACGTTGAGCGATACGGCGGATGGCTTCACGAAGGACCTACTCCACACCTCGGAGTTGCTTTCCAAGGAGCCCATCGGCAACACGGGCCATCCGAACGTCGTGGTCGAGAAACTTTTCGATGCGTCGGCGACACCCGAACAGACCGACAAGGATTTCTTCGTGCAGTTCACCGGCAACTCAAACCCCAGCGGGAGCCCCTTTGGGTTCAACGGGACGGGTGACGGTAGCCCGATCGCCGGCGATACTTTTTTCAACGCCGGCCAGCAAGTCACCAGCAACTTCGAGGACTGGGTTTCCGCAACCCAGAGCACGAACGGTGTTGCCGGCGACACGATCCAGAAGGGCGAAGCGCTTACCCTCCGATTCTTCGAACTCTCGCCGGGCATCGCGACCGACGACGGCCACACCGCCCCGACCCAGACGGCCAACGATATGGCCATCGAGTTCGACGGTATCGGCAACTCCGAGGACCTGATGCTGGTCCTTAACCTCGTCAACCTCGGTTCAGACGGAGCCTTTGGGGGTTCCGGCACTGCGGCAGACACTTTCACCACGAAGGCGATGTACGTGCAGAACCAGGACATCTACAAGGCTAGCACTCCGGGTGGCGTACCCTCTCCGTATACCAACGAGTTCTCGCTCGACAACAACGACGGTCTCGTGATCGTCGAGCGGAACGACTATAACGCGGCCGGCGAGAACTGGGTGCTCCAGGGTGTCCAGATCATGCAGTCCGGCAACGGTCTGACGGGCCCCGACACTGTACCGGGTGGTGCGTTCGTAGAGACACCGACGGCGATCGACCTGCAAAAGGGAGTCGGTGCAAACGGGGGCAGCACGACCATCGCACTGCAGAACTGGGATGCGACGGACAACGATGTCCTCAAGATCACGGACATCGCTTTCACAGCGACCCAGACCGTGACCCCGGACGCGCACCTTGCGTTCGACGTGGTTATTCATGATGCCGACGGTGACGTGACCGGCACCAACCAAATCTTGGTCGACGTCATCTGACCGACGCCGCGACACGGGGA
>NZ_RZOJ01000331.1:0-6647 GCF_003998845.1 Mesorhizobium sp. M4A.F.Ca.ET.022.05.2.1
GCGCCGGACGGACCGAACAGCACCAGCGTTTCGCCGTCGGCGACGGTCAGCGACAGATTGTCGAGGACCGTCTGGCTTTTGTAGCGCTTGACGACATTTTTCAGTTCGAGGCTGGCCATCGGAGCTACCCTTTCACGGCGCCGAGCGACAGGCCTTCGACGAGATAGCGCTGCGCGTAGAGCGCAAGCGCCAGCGTCGGGGTGATCGACAGCACGATCGCGGCCGAGATCTGGCCGTATTGAATGCCGGACGAGGTGATGAAGGCCAGTGCGCCGACCGTCACCGGCTGCTTGTCGGCGGAGGCGAGCACCAGCGCAAAGACGAAATTGTTCCAGGCGAAGATGAAGGCGAGCAGGCCGGCGGCGGCGATGCCCGGCCCGGCCAGCGGCAGCGCGATCTTGCGGAAGGTGGCGAACCAGGAATGGCCGCCGATCCGATAGGCGTATTCGATGTCGGCCGGGATGTCCTCGAAATAGCCGCGCACGATCCACAGGATGAGCGGCAGGCAGATCAGCTGGTAGACCCAGATCAGCCCGATATAGGTGTTAGCCAGTCCAAGCTTCTGGAAATAGAGGGTGAGCGGCAACAGCACCAGCAGCGCCGGCGCGAAGCGGAACGACAGCAGCGTGAAGGCGATGTCCTCCGAGCCGCGGAATTTGTGGCGGGCGAAAGCATAGGCCGCGGGCACGCCGAGCAGCAGCGAGACGGCAACCGAGGTGACCGACAGGAACACCGAATTCCAAAGGTTGCGCATGAAGGCGATGTCGAGCGTTCCGGCCGCCGTCACCAGCTTGCCGGTGATCAGCGCCGTGTAGTTGGCGAGCGTCGGCTCGAAGATCAGCTGCGGCGGGATGCGCAGGATCGTCTCGTTGGTCTGGAACGACATCATGAAGATCCAGGCGATCGGGAACATGAAGAAGATGACCACCAGCGTGAGCGCCACGCCGCGCAGGATGCGTTCGAGAAGCGAGGTGTGTTCCATCCCTGCCTCCTATGCCTGGCCGCGGGCGCGTTCGCGCAGCCGGAGCCAGTTCTTGATGAAGATGTTGGAGAGGAAATAGGTGATCGCCCACAGGATGATCATCAGCGCCGCCGAGCGTCCGACATTGGTCGACTGGAAGAAGTTGAGATAGGCCTCGACCTGGAAAACGGTCAGCGTGTCGCCGGGCCCTCCCTGGGTCATCGCGTAGATGATGTCGAACTGCTGGATTGAATCGAGCAGGCGGAACAGCGTCGCGGTCAGGATATAGGGCGTCAGCATCGGCAGGGTGATGCGGAAGAACACGAAGCTCCTCGGCACGCCGTCGAGCGCGGCCGCCTCGAAGGGTTGCGTCGGCAGGCTGCGCAGGCCGGCAAGCAGCAGGATCATGATGAAGGGCGTGTAGACCCAAATGTCGACCAGCACGACGGTGAGCAGCGCTGTCGACGGCGAGGAGGCCCAGCGGAAGTCCTGCAGGCCGATGAGGCTGGCAAGGTAGCTAAGCACGCCGAAGCCGGGATTGGTCATCAGCTTCCACATCAGGGCGGCCAGCGCCGGCGCCGTCATCAGCGGCATCAACAGCATGATCGAAATGAAGTTGTTCAGCGTCGAGCGCTTCTGCAGGAGCATGGCGATGCCGAGGCCGAGCAGCAGTTCGAGCACCACGGTGATGCCGGCATAGAGCAGCGACACCTCGAGCGTGTTCCAGAACTTCGGGTCGGTGAAGAAGGAAATGTAGTTGTCGCCCCAGTTGAACTGCCTGGCCCATGGCTGACTCAGCCGGTAGCGCTGGAAGGAATAGACCACCGAGGTCAGGAACGGGATCAGGATGCCGATGCAGACCAGGAGCGCCGGCAGGCTGAGGAGATAGGGCAGAACCCGCTTGCTGATCCTGAAGCCGGAGGGTCTGTGGACTGTCGTCGCCGCGGTCATCGCGCTCTTCCGTTATCCCGGTTGCTCCGCCCTGCCGGCCGCCCAAGGGAGCAAGGCGGCCGGTCGGGCGTTGGCGAAGCATACCGCTTCGCCTCGCGAGTGTCGTTGAGGGTCGCGGCTGGCCCGCGTTGCGTGCCAGCCGCTGCCCGATATCAGCCGAGGCCGGCCTCCTTGAGCTGGCCGTTGATGCTCTCGGCCAGCTTGTCGAGGCCCTCGTCGATCGGCACTTCCTTGGCCACCATCTTCTGCAGCGTCGCGGCCCATTCGGTGGTTAGGTCGAAGAACAGCGGCTGCGCCGTGAACTTGATGCTGGCGCCGGGCGCCGAGGCGTCGAACATCTCGACATAGCCCGGATAGCTCTTGTTCAGCTTCTCGCGGAACACCTCGTCCTTCCAGACCGACTGCCGGACCGGATTGACGAAGTCCATCTTGGTGGCGCCGAACAGGCAATGGTCGAGCCCGGAAGCCCACTGCATGAAGTACCAGGTGGCGTCCTTGTCCTTGGAGAAGTTGGACATCGACAGCGACCAGATCCAGATGTTGGGCGTCGGCGCCTTGGCGGCCGGATTGGCCTTGAAGCCGGCGAAGGCGAGCTGGCCGGCCATCTTGTTGGTGCCGCCATTCATGAAGTAGCCGAGGATGTCGGCGTCGAAGATCATCGCCGAGGCGCCGGCGCCGAGATCGGTACCGACTT
Source organism: Mesorhizobium sp. M4A.F.Ca.ET.022.05.2.1 (assembly GCF_003998845.1). Classification (NCBI taxonomy): domain Bacteria; kingdom Pseudomonadati; phylum Pseudomonadota; class Alphaproteobacteria; order Hyphomicrobiales; family Phyllobacteriaceae; genus Mesorhizobium; species Mesorhizobium sp. M4A.F.Ca.ET.022.05.2.1. The sequence continues at coordinate 2,607 of NZ_RZOJ01000331.1, forward strand.
GGTACCAGGTGTAGGTCGACCAGTCCTTCGGGCCGCTCTCCTGGATCATCTGCACCCATTGCTTGTGGAAGGCCTTGGATTCGGCGGTGTTCATGGCAGCAGACAACTTGCCGTCGGCCGACACGTTGAGGTCCTTCTGGTCGAAATTGGCATAGGCCGACAGGAAGCCCGGATGGATCGTCGCCCAGGAGCGCGAACCGCGCACGCCGATGCCATAGACGCCGCCACCGACATCCTTGGTGAGCTTGGCGGCCGCTGCCACCATCTCGTCCATGCTGCCGGGAACCTTGACGCCGGCCTTGTCGAACATCGCCTTGTTGTAGGTGATGTTGTTCTGCTCGAAGCCCCACGGAATGCACCATTGCTTGGCGTCTTCCGAACCCAGCGCGCCGCCGGGCTTGCCGTTCCAGGCGCAGGAGTTCTTGACGCCGGGCAGGAAGTCGTCCCAGGCATATTTCGGATTGGTCTTGGCCGGGTCCTTGATCCACTCGTTGAGGTCGGTGATCCAGCCGGCCGGGCCATAGGTCCAGGTCATGTAGGCGCCGGTCATGAAGGCGTCGTATTCGGAGGAGCTCGCCGAGAGCGCCGCGGTGACCTTGTCGAAATAGACGTCTTCCGGGAACACGTCATAGACGACGTTCATGCCGGTCAGCTGCTTGAAATTGTCGAGGTCGGCGATCATCGCATCGGCATAGGGATGCTTGTTGAGCAAGAGCTTGACGGTCTTGCCCTTGTGCGCCTGCCAGTCGAAATCGGCGGCGAGCGCGCGGGTCTGGCCCAGATTGAGCAAGACACCGGCGGTGCTTGCGGCAAGGCCCATGGCGCCCAGTCCCCTGATCAGTCCACGGCGGTCGACTTGTCCACGCAGGAACGCGTCGATCAGGTCTTTTTCTTTCTCATGCATGTCCTCTTCTCCTCCACAGGGTAGTTTCAACCAAAGCGGTGCCGGCTACCCGACCGGCGTCTGTTCCACGAGCGATCGCGCCGTCCGCTCGTCGGTTATCAGGCCCTTGAGGTAGCGGCCCTCCAGCACTGACTTGATGGCTCGAACCTTCACCTTGCCGCCGGCGACGGCGACGATCCTGCGGTTGGCGATGTCCTCGCGGGCGAGCGCCAGGGCGCGGCTGGAAACCGTGGTCGCCACTGGCTTGCCGGCCTCGTCGAAGAAATGACCAAGCAGTTCGCCGACGGCGCCGTTGCGGCGGGTCTCCTCCATCTCGCCCTTGTCGATCATGCCGGTGGCGACCAGCGAGGCCTCCTGCTCTGCGGTGCCGATGCCGGCCAGCAGCAGGTCGGCGGACCTGGCGAGATCGAAGACCTCGCTGACGCCCTTCTGGCCGAGCAGCACGGCGCGGTCCTCGACCGTGTTGGCGAACATCGGCACCGGCATGACATAGGCCTCGGCGCCGGTGCGCTCGGCGAGGCGATGGATCACGTCATGCGGGTTGGCCGAGAATTTGCGCGTCAGGCCGCCGAGCAGCGAGACGAAGCGGATCCCGTCGGCCGAGATGCGCGGCAGGTATTCGACGCAGGCCGCGAGCGTGCGGCCATGGCCGACGCCAATCAGGGTGCCCTCGCCGCGCTCGATCTCGCGCTTGAGGAACTGAGCGCCGGCAATGCCCAGCGCCTTGAGCGGCAGGTCTTCCGGATCGAAGTCCGGCACCACCTCGCAATAGTCGAGACCGTAGCGGCCGGACAGTTCGTCCTCCAGCGCCACGCATTCGGAGATCTCGCCGTCGATATAGACCTTAACCAGCCCTTCCTGGTTGGCCTTGGTGATGAGGCGATGCGCCTTGAGGCTGGTCAGGCCGAGCCGCTTGGCGACCTCGGCCTGGGTCAGGCCGCCGGCATAGTGAAGCCAGGCGGCGCGAGCGGCCATGCTGGTCTCATCGTCGCGCAGGAGGCCGTTGCCGAACCCAACCATTTCCGCCCTTTTGATATTTTTATCAGTTGCTGCAAAATTTTTCACAAGGCTACACCGGAGTCAAGCGGCGCCTGTCTCAAAATCGTGCAAGGGGCGCGATAGACGGCGCCAGTGCTCCGGGCCGCCAAGGAACCTTCAGCCCTTCAACGGGGTTGAAGTCGTTGGGAACAAGGAGTGGCGCGGCGCGCGCGCCTCTTTGAACGATGTTCGAGCCGCTTTGCTGCGATATGCCGCTTCACCCGACCTGGCCCGACCTCGCCGCGCGGCTCGTCTTCACACTCTTGGCGGGCTTCCTGATCGGTCTGAACAGGGAGGCACGCGGCCATACCGCCGGGCTGCGAACGACAATACTGGTCGGCCTTGCCGCGGCCATCGCCATGATCCAGGCCAATATGTTGCTCGACGTGGCCGGCAAGGGCACGGACTCTTTCGTCCGCATGGACGTGCTGCGTTTTCCGTTGGGTGTGCTGACCGGCGTCGGGTTCATCGGCGGCGGCGCCATCCTGCGGCGCGGCGATCTCGTGACCGGCGTCACCACCGCCGCCACGATGTGGATCATGACCATGATCGGCCTCGCCTTCGGCGGCGGCCAGTTCGGCCTTGGCGCGATCGCGACGGTGATGACGCTGGTGACGCTGCAGGCGCTGAAATGGGTCGACCTCAGGATCCCGCGCGACCACCATGCGATCCTGGCGGTCTCATGGCCGAATGGCTCTCCGCCGGTTCTCAGGGACATGGTCGGTCCGCTCGGCTATGACGCGCGCTTTATCGGCATGGAGCATGACGCCGACCGCGACCGGTTCGTCCATTCCTTCAATCTCGCATGGAAGCAACCGGATGCCGTCGAGCCTTCGGTGGAAATCCTGGCCGTGGTCGGCCGGCACTGCGAGGTCGAGCGCTTCGAGCTGATCAGCGAGAAGGCGGCCTGATCCTCGCTGAACGGCCGCAGCGGCAGGCTTACTCGCCTGCCTTGAGTGGTTCGGTGTCGGCTCGGATCAGCTTGATGTCCGCCCCTGCCGCCCAGGCGCCGATGTCTTCCCGACGCAGCGCTGCCGCCGTCATATCTGGGAAATGATCGGGCGTGCAGGCGAAAACCGGAACCCCGAGCGCGGCGACCGATCCAGCCATCGCGGGATCATAGCCGGGACGACCCTGATCGGTGAGCGCCAGCAGCACGACGACATTGACGCCCGACCGGACCAGCGCTGCCAGCCGCTTGAGAAGCTCCTGGCCGTTGCCGCCCTCGTAGAGGTCGGTGATCAAAATGAAATGCGCCTTGGTCGGCCGCTCGATCCGCTCGGCGCAATAGGCGACCGCCTGGTTGATGTCGGTGCCGCCGCCAAGCTGGACGCCGAACAGCACCTCGACCGGATCGCTGAGCTCCTCCGTCAGGTCGACGATCGCCGTGTCGAAGCAGACCAGCTTGGTGCGCACCACCGGCAGCGAGGCCATCACCGCAGCGAAGATAGAGGCGTAGATGACCGAGCTTGCCATCGAGCCGGACTGGTCAACGCACAGCGTCACCTCGTCGAGGTCGACCAGCCGGCGCTGACGCCGCATGAAGCCGACCAGCCTTTCCGGCACGACCGTCTTGTGGTCGGGCTGATAGTGGCGAAGGTTCGCCGCGATGGTGCGCGGCCAGTCGATGTCGCGCTGCCGTGGCCGGTTGGTGCGCCGCGACCGGTCGAGCGCGCCGCGGATCGCCTCGGCGGTCTTTTGCTCGAGGCGCTGCATCAGCTTGGCGACGATGTCGGAGATGATCGAACGGGCGATATCCTTGGTCTTGTCCGGCATCGCCGAACGCAGCGAGACCAAATCCGCGACGAGATTGACGTCCGCCTCGATCGCCTTGAGGAACTCCGGCTCCATCAGCATCTGCTTCAGGTTCAGTCGCTCGAAGGCGTCCTTCTGCACGACCTGGACGACCTGCTCGGGAAAGAACGAGCGGATATCACCCATCCATTGCGCGACGCGCGGCGCCGAGCGGCCGAGCCCGCCGCGCCGTTTGCGCGGATCGCCGGCCGTGTCGCCGCTGTTGTCGCCATAAAGCGCGTCGAGCGCCGCCGAAAGCCGCCGATCCTCGGCGGAGAGTGCCGACGAGGACGCATCGTCGGCGC
>NZ_RZOJ01000332.1:0-6632 GCF_003998845.1 Mesorhizobium sp. M4A.F.Ca.ET.022.05.2.1
GCCTTGGGTGCCGATCCCGAAAGCCGCGGCGCTGAGGCCGGCGAGCTACGCCGGGTTGGCACTGGCGGGTGCGCTCGAGGGCAAGCGGCTCGGCGTGCCCAGAATGTATATCGGGCGCGACGCGGACGCGGCAAGGCCCATCGAGACGCGCGCCTCGGTGCTCGACCTCTGGCGGCAGGCCGCGCGCGACCTCCAGGCGCTCGGCGCCGAGGTGGTCGAGGTCGACTTCCCCGTCGTCTCCAACTACGAGCGCGACCGGCCGGGCGCGAAAACCATGGTCGAGCGCGGGCTGGTGCCCGAGGATTTCGCCGCCCGCGAGATCTGGGATCTCTGCATCTGGTCGTGGGACGATTTCCTGCGCGCCAACGCCGATCCGGTCCTTCCCGATCTCGCCTCGGTCGACGGCGCAAAAATCTTCCCGCGGCCGCCGGGCGCGCTGCCCGACCGCTATGGCGACGACGGCTTCGACCTCGCCGAATATGTCGGGCGGGCGAAGCAGGGCGTGACGCCGTTCGAGCGCATCCCGACAATGCAGGCCGGCCTCGAGGGGCTGGAGGAAACGCGGTGCGTCGATTTCGAGGACTGGCTGGACGCGCAAGTGCTCGACGCCGTGGTGCTGCCCGCCGCCGCCGATGTCGGCCCGGCCGATGCCGATGTCAACGAAGCGTCTGCGCTGCTGGCCTGGCGCAACGGCACCTGGGTCGCCAACGGCAATCTGGTGTGGCGGCATCTCGGCATCCCCACCGTCACCGTGCCGATGGGCACCATGGCCGACATCGGCATGCCGGCCGGGCTGACCTTCGCCGGCAAGGCCTATGAGGATGTGGCGCTGCTCTCGATGGCCGGCGACTACGAGCGCGCCACGCAGCGCCGGACCGTCCCGCCGCGTACACCGGCGCTGGCGGAGGATGTGTTTGCGGGCGGGAAGGGCAACGCCGCTTCGGCCCAGCCCGGTGAGACGCCACTTGCCATCACGCTCACCGCCGAGACCATTCCTGCCGGCGACACCGACGAGATCGTCGTCACGCTGGATGCCGGCGCTGCCGATGGGGCAAACGTCAAGGTTCACGTCAACGGCGAGCCGGTGGCGATGCGGCATGACGGCAATCGCTACACCGGCCGCGTGTCCGTGCCCGCCGCTACGCATCAGGGCATCCACAGCGTCTGGCGCGGCGCTTATGGCTCGATCGTCACGGCCGTGGTGCGGCTGCCGGATGGGCGCACCGCCGGGGCCCATGCGGTGACCGGCGGGATAGGGTGAGGGCTGAAGCTGCCAATCTCCCCCCTTGTGGGGAGATCAGTTGGCACCGCCGCTTTCGCCAATCTCCGCCTTCGGGTGAAGCATCCATCCTTGACCCTCCGAACCCTCACGCTATCTTCGCGCCCATGCCAGAATCCAGCCTCGCCCCGCTCATTGTCATCGATCTCCAGACCGGCATGTTCGACGGCCGCTTCGAGCCGCCGATCCATGATGCCGAAGGCATCGTCGCCCGCGCCCGCGCGGTGATCGACTGGGCGCGAGAATCCGGCCGCAAGGTCGCCTTCATCCGCCATGACGGCCCGCAAGGCGATCCGCTGGCGCCGGGCGCCAGCGGCTGGCCGGTATGGCCGGGGCTCGGCCAGGCCGGCGACGAGCCGACCTTCGGCAAGACGGTCGGCGATGCCTTCTCCAATGCCGCGCTTGGCGAATGGGTAGCGGGCCAGGGCGCGGGCGCGGTCATCCTGCTCGGCGCGCAGAGCGACTTCTGCGTTGCGGCGACCGTGAAGGGCGCGATGGCGCGCGGCCTCGGCGTGACCGTGGTGTCCGACGCGCACTCGACGCTCGACACCCCTGCCGAGAGCGCGGCCGAAATCATTGCCCGCCACAATGTGGCTTTCGAAGAGGCCGGCGCGAAACTGGCGACGGCGGAGGCGCTGAGCGGACGCTGAACCCTCTCCCGGAAGGGAAGCGCCCCTCAGCCAACCCGGGGAGACCTCACCATGCCAAGCCTCAACCTGCCCGCCGTAGGTGGATGCCGCTGTGGTCGTGTTCGCCTGAAAATCACCGCGCCGCCGCTGCTGACCATGGCCTGCCATTGCACCGGCTGCCAGCGTATGTCGGCCAGCGCCTATTCGCTGAGCGCGGCGATCCCCGACGAGGCCTTCGAAGTTACCCAAGGCGAGCCAGTGATCGGCGGGCTGCACGGCGCCTCGCGGCACTATTTCTGCCCGCATTGCATGAGCTGGATGTTCACCCGGCCTGAGGGGCTCGACTGGTTCGTCAATCTGCGCCCGACCATGCTCGACGATCCAGGCTGGTTCACGCCCTTCGTCGAGACCTGGACCAGCGAGAAACTGCCCTGGGCGAAGACGCCCGCGGTGCACAGCTACGCGGCGCTGCCTGCGATGGAGGAGTATGGCGAACTGACGGCCGAGTTTGCCCAAGCCTTCACGACGGGCTCCTTCGCAACGGGCGGCTCCGCCGGCTGAGGGCATGTTATCAATATCTCAGCCGGCGGAGCGGGGGGCTGCCACCACTTAATGCCGTCACTGTTGCCCTTGGCATTTTCGAATTGGATAATATTGCGGAACGTCCAGTGGACATTCCGGGAACCAAGCGCAACCAAAACCTTCACGAACCGCGCCATGCCGAGGCGCAGGGTCGTTCTGGAGAGAGCCGGCCGTGGTCGACGGGGCCGCGGGGGCGCATGTTGGGGTGCTTTCGGGCCCGCGTCGACCAGGGCGGCTCGTACCGCCGCGAAAACACCATCGCATATCGGCAACGAAGCGGAACTTCCGCGATAGCGGAATAGGCTGGCGTGATTTTGCGGATTCGAGCTCCAGAGTTGCCACCTTGGCGCGAAAATGGCGATCGCCGGTTGCGGCGCCATCAAGAAACGACTTGCCGAACCCGGCCAACATGATTGGCTACCAGACCACCGGCAAACCGGCTCGGATGTGCAGGCACCGGAGATATGAGGGCGCGCCCGCCAGCAGGTGAATCAACGCTTCAACCGACGGCCTAAGTGTTGGATATCCCAAGTGGCACGCCAGCCGCGGCCGGATGCCGCAAATTAATTTGCATGCAAATGTTTCGTCTCGGCGCCTTTTTGTGAAGCCTTTCACCGTTCTCGTGAAATCGGTCGGATACACATGCGGCGCAAAACTGGCGTCGCGTGACAGGGCAACACTGCCCGTTCCGCCGCTACGATACGGAGGATATCAATGTTGAAAAGCCTTCGCAGGCTTGTAGCCGCTCTCAAGCGCGCCTCCAGGCACAAACACACAATGCGTGCATTGAACGACTTGCCCCCGGAAACCCGGAAGGACATCAACTGGCCGCACTCGGCCCAAAGCTGTCCGGAACCGGTCCAGCCATACGAGATACGGTTGCCCTTCTGAAGCAGTTCCAGGAACAGCGGTCTACCGTCCGTGAGAACAAATGCTTGGAGCGGTTCGGTGGTTGCAGCAAAAGGCTGAACCGCTCTAAGGCTGCGAGGTCGACGCGCAGCGAACGACATGCCGCCGCGCGTCCAGCCGAACGATGCCGGCGGGGCGCCTGGCGGCCCGGCCATCGCCGATCTGGCGGCGTCCTAGCTTATGTCCGCAACAACTTCCCCCGATACAGGGTCGGTCACGCCGAGATCGCCGCCGAGATCTTCAAGCATGTCGCGGAACCCGTCGAGAATGCCGATCATCGACGGCCGCGCGGCGGCGAGGCTGTCCATGTCGTTCCACTCGCCGACAAAGCAGAATGTGCGCTCGCCGGTCTTGATGAGGGCGCCCTTGCGAAAGCCCGCGGCGTTGAGCGCGATGGTCTTGTGCTTCTCGACGAAGGCCTGTTCCTTGCTTGGCTTGGTGCGAAAGCGCACGACATTGTAGGCGGTCATGGTTTCCTCCGATCGGTTTGCGATCAGCCGGCGGGCTTGTAGACGCCCGCGGCCTTGTTGGCGGCCGCGAGCACGGCCTTCATGTCGAGTTCTTCGAGGATGACAAAGTCGCTCAACGAACCGCTTGCCCGCACCGCAAGGGCTATGCCCATCCCGGCAGCCTGGTCCGGCACCTCACCATTGACTACGACGTCATAAGCGCCACGCGTGAACATCAAGCCGGTCATCTTGCCGCCGACGCTTTCAAACAGCGCATTGACTGCAGCTTGCCGGTCCGAGCCCTGCATCAGTCCTTTGGCGGCGTGGGGTGCATAATTTGCCAACACGGTGACCTTCATGGGAATCTCCTCCAGATAACAATGTCTCGGGCCGCTCAATCGTTTGAGCAGCACCGGGTTGCTTGTCCTTTCACTGACATTTGACGTGGCCCGTGGACCGCCTTGGGCAGCCAAGGCCAACGGCGGTGCATAACCGGAGCTTCGCTTCGGTTGCAGTAATATGCGCCTATTCTAATATGACGACAATCCCGCCGTGGACGCGGTTGCAATGGGCCTCATGCGGCACAACAGTCTTCCATCGGCGGTCGCCAAAATGTGCTTTCTCCCTGGCGGAATGGCATTCTGGCTATTCCAACCGGCGAGGGAGCCTGATAATAGGTCAGCCACATTGACCTAAATGCGCATGATCTCGCAAAGCGTGAACCGCTTTTGGACGAGATCGTGCCCGAGCAAGATTGACCATCCACGGGGAGGTGGGCCTTGACCCTGATGAACCTGTTGGCGTCGCGCGCTTCGCGTATGAAGGCGTCGGAAATCCGCGAGCTGCTGAAACTGCTCGACCAGCCGGACATCATCTCCTTTGCCGGCGGCATTCCGGACCCCGCGCTGTTTCCGGCGGACGCCATCAGTGCAGCCTATGCCTCGGTGCTCGGCGGCGCGGAGGCGGGCGCGGCCCTGCAGTACCAAGTCAGCGAGGGCTACCTGCCGCTCAGGAAATGGCTGGCCGGCCAGATGGGCAAGCTCGGCGTCGCCTGCGACGAGGGCAACATCTTCATCACCTCCGGCTCTCAGCAGGCGCTGGACTATCTCGGCAAGCTCTTTCTCTCGCCGGGCGACACGGCACTCGTCACCTGGCCGACTTATCTTGGTGCGCTGCAGGCCTTCAACGCCTATGAGCCACGCTACGATCGGCTGACGCCGGACGGCGGCAACATGACGCCGGCGGCCTATCACGCAGCCGCGGCGGCCGCCGGCGGGCGGGTCAAATTCGCCTATCTGGTGCCGGATTTCGCCAACCCGACCGGCGAGACGCTGGGTGTCAAGCAGCGCGAGGCGGTGCTCGACCTTGCCGGTGATCTCGACATCGCGATCATCGAGGACGCGGCCTACCGCGCGCTGCGCTATGACGGCGAAAGCGTGCCGCCGATCCTGGCGCTGGACTGCCAGCGCTCCGGCGGCATCGACAATGCCCGCACCCTTTATTGCGGCTCCTTCTCGAAGATCCTGTCGCCGGGCATGCGCGTCGGCTGGGTCTGCGCGCCGCGCCGCGTGGTGGAGCGCCTGGTGCTGATGAAGCAGGCCTCCGACCTGCACAGCCCCTCGATCAACCAGGTGGCCATGCATCGCGCCGCCGAGGCGATCTTCGACCAGCAGGTGGAAAAGTTGATCGGCGCCTACCGCGCCCGCCGCGACGGCCTGCTCGGCGCGCTCGAGGCCAACATGCCGGAGGGCGTGACCTGGAGCCGGCCGGATGGCGGCATGTTCGTCTGGGTGACGCTGCCCGAGGGCGCTGACGCCACGGCGCTGCTTGCCCGCTCGGTCAGGGAAGCGCGCGTCGCCTTCGTGCCGGGCAATGCTTTCCATGCCGACGGCACCGGCCGCAACACACTGCGGTTGAGCTTTACCCTGGCCGACAGCCGCGCCGTCGGCGAGGGGATCCCGAGGCTGGCGAAGCTGCTGGGGTAGCACGCCTCGCTATCTCCCACGAAGGGGCGCTCGGATGCCGCCGCCGGAACCCGCCGGGCATGCCGGCCGTTTCATTGCAGAGCGTTCAAACAGTTGGAGGTGAGATGGCTGTCATTCTCATCGGCGCGTTGCTCGTTGTCGCCGGCGTTGTCTATATGGCTGGCGCGGCGCTCTGGCGTGGTCGGCTCAGCGAACCGGCGCCGCTCGGCACCCCCGCCGACCGCTCCGCCTCAAGGTTGGCAACGCCTGGACCGACGCTCGAACCGCGACGGCGCGGGATGGGCTTCCTTGGCTTATCGCCGAACTGGCCGGGCCTGCTGATGATAGGCGTGGGCGTAGTCATGCTGTTGTCGGCGGCAGTGCTTTAAGCCGCCAACTCCATCGCCGCTAGGACCAAGCCGCCGAGATCGGCAGCTTCGGCGATTCACCATCCTCGTCACGCAAAGTTGCACGCCTTCAGCCGATCCTCTCGGCTAAAATGCGGGCGGATCAGCCAGAAGGAGAGGAAAGCCATGACCCTACGCTTTGGCCTCATCGCCCTTGCCCTGTCAGGCTTCGCCAGCCAGGCATCGGCTTTCGAGATTTCCAGCTCATCCGTCTCGGACGGCAAGTGGGACAACAGATACATCGGCGACAGCGCCGGCGGATGCACTGGCGGCAGCGTCTCGATCGCCTTGAACTGGAAGGATCCGCCGGCCGGCACCAAAAGCTACGCGCTCACCATGTTCGACCCCGATGCCGGCGGCGGCAAGGGCTGGTGGCACTGGCTGGCCTGGAACATCCCGGCGAGCGCCAATGG
>NZ_RZOJ01000333.1:0-6616 GCF_003998845.1 Mesorhizobium sp. M4A.F.Ca.ET.022.05.2.1
ATCCCGGATGGACGGACGCGGGCGACCTGGCCGGCAGCTTTTTTGTTTTGACCGAACACGCAATCGACGGCGCCGATCCCAGGCGGTGCCAAACCGGAGACGACGATGACGAAACGGATCGGAACTGACGCGGCCCTCGAGGACTTCACCCGCCGCGATTTCCTGGCCAGCAGCGCATTGACCGCCGCGCTGTTCACCGCCGCGCTGCTGCTCTTTCCCGTCGGCACCAAGACGGACGGCAAGGAGCCGGCAGTGATCGCGCACAGCGAGGTTTCGACCGGCACGCCGATGGCCCGTCGCTGACAATCGCGAACGAATAGACAAGAGCGGCGCCTCCCACGCCGCAAACCGGAGCCGACATGACTGCAATTCTCCCAGCCGCGCCCAGCCAGGAACCCAGGCAGGCGCTCGTGATGTCCACCATCGCCTTCACCGTCTGCTTCGCGGTGTGGACGATCTTCTCCATCATCGGCGTGCGCATAAAGCAGGAGCTTGGGCTGAGCGAGACGGAGTTCGGCCTGCTCATCGGCACGCCGATCCTCACCGGCTCGCTCGTGCGCATGCTGCTCGGCGTCTGGACCGATCGCTATGGCGGGCGGCTGGTCTACACCGCCGTCATGCTTTCGGCGGCGGTCGCGACCCTACTGCTCTCTTTTGCGCATACTTATGAGCAGATGCTGATCGCCGCGCTTGGCGTCGGTCTCGCCGGCGGTTCCTTCGCCGTCGGCGTCGCCTATGTTTCGCGCTTCTTCCCCGCCGGCAGGCAGGGCACGGCGCTCGGCATCTTCGGTGTCGGCAATGTCGGCGCCGCGGTCACCAAGTTCCTGGCGCCGCTCGTGCTGCTCGCCTGGGGCTGGCAGACGGTGGCGCAAATCTGGGCGGCGGCGGTCGTCGTCATGGCCATCGTCTTCTGGTTTACCACCGGCGACGATCCGGTCATCCGCGAGCGCCGTGCCGGCAGGGCGGCGCCGCCAAGGAGCTTCTGGCAGGAATTCGCGCCGCTGAAGAACCTGCAGGTGTGGCGCTTCGCCTTCTACTATTTCTTCGTCTTCGGCGCGTTCGTGGCGCTGTCGCTGTGGCTGCCGCGCTACCTGATCGGCGTCTATGGCTTCAACATCGCCACCGCCGGCATGATTGGGGCCGCCTATTCGATCCCGGCTAGCATCTTCCGCGCCTATGGCGGCGTGCTATCCGACCGCGTCGGCGCCCGCACCGTGCTCTACTGGACCTTCACGGTCTGTGCCGTCGCGACTCTCGTTCTGTCTCTCCCCTCGGCAGACTACGTCGTGCGCGGCATCAGCGGGCCGATCGCCTTCCATTTCGAGATCGGCCCGCTCGCCTTCATCGCCGTCGCCTGCGTGCTCGGCTTCTTCATGAGCCTCGGCAAGGCCGCGGTCTACAAGCACATCCCGGTCTACTACCCGAAGAATGTCGGCGCGGTCGGCGGCATGGTCGGCATGATCGGCGGGCTCGGCGGCTTCGTCCTGCCGATCGCCTTCGGCGCGCTCAACGATCTCACCGGCGTCTGGTCGAGCTGCTTCATGCTGCTCTTCGTCATCGTCGTCGGCTGCCTTGCCTGGATGCACCTCAGCATCCGCCGCATGGAGCGCGCCTCGATGGCCGAGACGCCAGCCCTTTCCTACGCGGCCGAGTGAAACCGGAACGGATCAGCAATATGACCGAGAAACTCGTCATCATTGGCAACGGCATGGCCCCCGGGCGCATGCTGGAGCATCTCCTGGAAAAGGCGCCGGATCGCTACCAGGTCACCATCTTCAACGCCGAGCCGCGCGTGAACTACGACCGCATCATGCTGTCGCCGGTCCTGTCGGGCGAAAAGGCCTATGAAGAGATCATCATCCACGGCGACGGCTGGTACATCAAGCACGGCATCACCCTCTACAAGGGCCACAGAATAGTCGCCATCGACCGCGCGGCGAAGACCGTCACCTCCGATCATGGCGTGACGGAACCCTACGACAAGCTGGTCATCGCCACTGGCTCGGTGCCGTTCATCATCCCGGTGCCGGGCAACAACCTGCCGGGCGTGCTGACCTATCGCGATCTGGACGACGTTCGCGCCATGATGCTTGCCGCTCAGTCGCGGACCAAGGCCGTGGTCATCGGCGGTGGCCTGCTCGGCCTGGAAGCCGCGGCCGGCCTGCAGGCGCAAGGCATGGACGTCACCGTGCTCCACGTCATGCCGACGCTGATGGAGCGTCAGCTCGATCCCGCCGCCGGCTACCTCCTGCAGCGCGCCGTGGAGGAGCGCGGCATCAAGGTGATCACCAAGGCCAACACCCAGGCCATCACCGGCAACGGCAAGGTCGAGCAGGTCGAGCTTGCCGACGGCACGATCATTTCGGCGACGCTGGTTGTCATGGCGGTCGGCATCCGGCCGAACGCGGCGCTGGCCAAGGAGGCGGGCATTGCTGTCAACCGCGGCATAGTCGTCGATGCCGGCATGCGCAGCAACGACCCCGACATCTTCGCGCTCGGCGAATGCGCCGAGGTCAACGGCATGGTTTACGGTCTGGTGGCGCCGCTCTACGAGATGGCGCGCGTCGCCGCCAGCCAGCTTGCCGGCGACGAGACGGCGGCTTTCGTCCATTCGGACACGCCGACCAAGCTCAAGGTCACCGGCATCGAGGTGTTCTCGCTCGGCGACTTCGCCGATGGCGACGACCGCCAGGAGATCGTGCTGCGCGATGCGTCGGCCGGCGTCTACAAGCGCCTGGTGCTGAAGGACGACCGCATCATCGGCACCGTGCTCTATGGCGAGACCGCCGATGGCGCCTGGTTCAACGACCTGAAGAAGAAGCAGACCGATATTTCGGAGATGCGCGACACGCTTATCTTCGGCCAGTCATACCAGGGGGGTGCCCCACTGGACCCTATGGCGGCCGTTGCAGCCTTGCCGGATGATGCGGAAATCTGCGGCTGCAACGGCGTCTGCAAGGGCAAGATCACCGGTGCGATCACCGGCAAGGGCCTGACCTCGCTCGACGATGTCCGGGCGCACACCAAGGCGTCCGCCTCCTGCGGCTCGTGCACGGGGCTGGTCGAGAAGCTGATGGTGCTGACCCTCGGCGACACGTACAACCCGGCCGCCGTGCAGCCGATGTGCTCCTGCACCACGCTCGGCCACGACGAGGTGCGCCGGCTAATCAAGGCCAAGGGACTGAAGACCATTCCGGCGGTGATGCAGGAGCTGGAGTGGAAGACTTCCTGCGGCTGCGCCAAATGCCGGCCGGCGCTCAACTACTATCTCGTCTGCGACTGGCCGGACGAATATGCCGACGACTACCAGTCGCGCTTCATCAACGAGCGTGTCCACGCCAACATCCAGAAGGACGGCACCTATTCGGTGGTGCCGCGCATGTGGGGCGGCGTCACCAGCGCCTCCGAACTGCGCGCCATCGCCGACGTCGTCGACAAGTTCGAGATCCCGATGGTCAAGGTCACCGGCGGCCAGCGCATCGATATGCTGGGCATCCGCAAGGAGGACTTGCCGGCGGTGTGGGCCGACCTCGGCCAGGCCGGTTTCGTCTCAGGCCATGCCTACGCCAAGGGCCTGCGCACGGTGAAGACCTGCGTCGGCTCCGACTGGTGCCGCTTCGGCACGCAGGATTCGACCGGCTTGGGCATCCGCATCGAGAAGTTCATGTGGGGCTCGTGGACGCCGGCCAAGGTGAAGATGGCGGTGTCGGGCTGTCCGCGAAACTGCGCCGAGGCGACCTGCAAGGATGTCGGCGTCATCTGCGTCGACAGTGGCTACGAGATCCATTTCGCCGGGGCGGCCGGCCTCGACATCAAGGGCACCGAGGTGCTCGGCCTGGTCAGGACCGAGGACGAGGCGCTGGAGCATATCGTGGCGCTGACGCAGATGTATCGCGAGCAGGCCCGCTATCTCGAGCGCATCTACAAATGGGCCAAGCGCGTCGGTATCGAGGAGATCAAGCGCCAGATCATGGACGACGGCGAAAAGCGCAGGGCTTACTACGAGCGCTTCGTCTTCTCCCAGAAATTCGCCCAGGTCGACCCGTGGTCGGAACGCGTTTCTGGCAAGGACAAGCACGAGTTCCGGCCGATGGCCTCGGTCGGGTTCGCGGAGGCGGCGGAATGATGGAGATGCTTGCGAATAGGATGTCGGTATCCGGTCGTACCAACCCCCTCTGGCCTGCCGGCCATCTCCCCCTCAAGTGGGGAGATCAGCAGCTTCGGCCTTGGCGCCCTTCCTCCAACCTTGGCGATTGGCGAAAGCAAGGCGGCTTGGGAATCTCCCCCCTTGAGGGGGAGATGGCCGGCAGGCCAGAAGGGGTCGGATCAACCAGGCTCGACTTGCAGCAAAAGGCCCTCACTCAATGACCTGGATCGCTATAGGCACCATCACCGACATCCCCCGCCGTGGCGCGCGCTGCGTTGCCACCCCGCAAGGCAAGATCGCCGTCTTCCGCACCGCCGACGACGAGGTCTTCGCCATCGAGGATCATTGCCCGCACAAGGGCGGACCGCTGAGCCAAGGCATCGTCCATGGCGCCGCGGTGACGTGCCCGCTGCACAATTGGGTGATCTCGCTCGAGACCGGCAAGGCGCTCGGTGCCGACGAGGGCTCGGTGCGCACCATCCCGGTGAAGCGGGAAGGCGAGCGCCTGTTCCTGGCGCTGGAAGCGCTGGCCAGCCGCGCGGCCTGACCCCATGGAGATCGACGAAGCACGCGAGGTGAGGACCACCTGCCCCTATTGCGGGGTGGGCTGCGGCGTGCTGGCGAAGGTCGCCGCGGACGGTGAAGTCACCGTCCGCGGCGACCCCGATCATCCGGCGAATTTCGGCCGGCTCTGCTCGAAGGGTTCGGCGCTCGCCGAGACCATCGATCTCGATGACCGGCTGCTCCATCCCGAAATCCACGGCCGCCGCGCCGGCTGGGACGAGGCGCTCGACCTCGTCGCCTCGACCTTCTCGCAGACCATCGCCGAGCACGGTCCGGACGCGGTCGCTTTTTATGTGTCAGGCCAGCTGCTGACCGAGGACTATTACGTCGCCAACAAGCTGATGAAGGGCTTTGTCGGCTCGGCCAACATCGATACCAATTCGCGGCTCTGCATGGCTTCCTCGGTCGCCGGCCACCGCCGCGCCTTCGGCTCCGACACGGTGCCGGGTTGCTACGAGGATCTGGAGCTAGCCGATCTCATCGTGCTGGTCGGCTCCAATCTCGCCTGGTGCCATCCCGTGCTCTACCAGCGCATCGCGGCGGCGCGCGAGAAGCGGCCCGGGATGAAGATCGTGCTGGTCGATCCGCGCCGCACCATGACCGCCGACATCGCCGACCAGCATCTGGCGATCGCGCCGGATGGCGACACCGCGCTGTTTTCCGGTGTCCTTGCCCATCTCGCGAAGAACGATGCGCTCGACCGCGCTTATATTGCCGAACATACCTCAGGCTTCGAGGAGACGCTGGCGGCTATCGCATCGCTCGATCTCGCCGGCATTGCCACCGCCACGGGTTTGAGCGAGGACGAGCTTTCGCACTTCTACGCGTTGTTCGCGGCAACGGAAAAAACCGTCACCGTCTACAGCCAGGGCGTCAACCAGTCGTCGCAAGGCACCGACAAGGTCAACGCCATCATCAACTGCCATCTCGCCACCGGCCGCATCGGCAAGCCCGGGGCAGGGCCGTTCTCGGTCACCGGCCAGCCCAACGCCATGGGCGGCCGCGAGGTCGGCGGCCTCGCCAATATGCTCGCCGCCCATATGGAGATCGAAAACCCTTCGCACAGAGCCCGCGTGCGCCGTTTCTGGAATGCGCCAGCAATGGCCGCGAACCCTGGCCTGAAGGCCGTCGACATGTTCAGGGCGGTGGCCGACGGGCGCGTCAAGGCGCTCTGGATCATGGCCACCAACCCGGTCGATTCGATGCCGGACGCCGATGCGGTGGAAGCCGCGATCAAGGCCTGCCCGTTTGTGGTGGTTTCCGACGTGCTGGCGAGCACCGATACCGTCCGCCATGCCCATGTGTCGCTGCCCGCCACCGCCTGGGGCGAGAAGGACGGCACCGTCACCAATTCCGAGCGCCGCATCTCGCGCCAGCGCGCCTTCCTGCCGGCGCCCGGTGAGGCAAGGCCGGACTGGTGGATCGTCGCCGAAGTGGCGAAGCGGATGGGATTTGCCGAGGCGTTTGCGCATGCCGGGCCGGGCGAGATCTTCGCCGAGCACGCCGCGCTGTCGGGTTATGAAAATGATGGCGCGCGGGATTTTGATATCGGCGCTTATGCCGGGATCAATGCTGAGGGCTATGAGGATTTGGCGCCATTCCAATGGCCAGCACCGGCCTTATCCTCTCCCTTGAGGGGAGGGTCGGAGAGCGCGTTGAGCGGAGCGAGACAAGCGAGCCGGAGAGGGGTCGGAGGTGAAGTCTCAGTCTCTGCCAACGAGGCCGAGACTGTCGCAGGCGACCCCCTCTGGCCTGCCGGCCATCTCCCCCTCAAGGAGGGAGATCAGCCCGCACCTCGACCTTCGCCAATCTCCAAAGTCGGAGAGTGGGCGCAGTCCGCAGTGCCGCTAGTCTCTCCCCTTGAGGGGGAGATGGCCGGCAGGCCAGAGGGGGTCGGTACGACTG
>NZ_RZOJ01000334.1:0-6614 GCF_003998845.1 Mesorhizobium sp. M4A.F.Ca.ET.022.05.2.1
GAAGAAGCGCCGAGCCGGCCGTTTTCTCCTGATGGTCGCGCTGCCCGCGGCGCTGCTTGCCGGCGGTGCTTACGTCTGGGTTACCGGCGGCCGCTACCAGGAGACCGAGAACGCCAACCTGCAGCAGGCCAAGGTGTCAATCGCGTCCGACACGGCGGGCCGCATCGTCAAGGTCGGCATCGCCGACAACCAACTCGTCAAGCAGGGTGACGTGCTGTTCGCCGTCGATCCCGAATCCTACCGGATCGCGCTCGCCCAGGCCGACGCGGCGGTCGCCACCGCGCGCCTCAATGTCGAGCAGTTGCGCGCCGCCTACAGCCAGGCGATGGCGCAGGAGAAGTCCGACACCAGCGAAGTCGCCTACGCGCAGTCGCAATATGACCGCGCCGCCGACCTTGCCCAGAAGGGCATCAACGCCAAATCGTCGCTGGACGAGGCGAAGAACGACCTCGACAAGGCCAGGCAGCAGCTCGCGGTAGCCGAGCAGGGCATCATCAGCGCCAAGGCGGCACTCGGCGGCAACCCGGATATCGAGACCGACAAGCACCCGACGGTGATGGCAGCGCTCGCCGCGCGCGACAAGGCCGCCTATGACCTGGCGCAGACCACGGTCACGGCGCCGGCGGATGGCGTCATCAGCCAGGCTTCCTCGTTCAAGCCCGGCCAGTATGTCGCCGTCGGCACGCCACTGTTCACGCTGGTCGAGACCGGCGACACCTGGATCGACGCCAATTTCAAGGAGACCCAGCTTACCCACATGAAGCCGGGCCAGAAGGCGGAGATCATCGTCGACACCTATCCGGGCAAGACCTTCGAGGCCACCGTCAAGGCGATCGGCGCCGGCACCGGGGCGGAGTTCTCGCTGCTGCCGGCGCAGAACGCCACCGGCAACTGGGTCAAGGTCACCCAGCGTATTCCGGTGCGCCTGGAACTGACCGATCCTGACGCAAAAATAGCGCTGCGCACCGGCATGAGCGCCACCGTCACCGTCGACACAGGCGTTGCGCGCGGCCTGCCGAAGATCTTCGGCCACGCCACGGCCGGCGAGGCGACTGAGTAAAAGACGATGCCGGGCGCCTTGGCGGCCGGTTGAACAATGCCGGGAAGCCCGCCGGACCGGCGGTGGATGTGAATGGCAGGGGATTGGTCCGTGGGAGGAGTGGGAAGGAGAGGTTGGACCCGGCCGCGTCGCGGCTTGATCGAAACCTCCGATCCTTCGGCATGGGATCCTTCGGTCCTCAGGTTTCCGGGCGGCGGCGCCCGTACAAACGAGACGCTCGGTCGATGTAACCCCCACATCGATAGTCGCGTCCCACCGCGATGAGGGTCTCTCCAAGGCCTCGCCGCCCGGAAACCTTCGTGTACACGTTTTTGTTACCTGCTGGAAGATTGGCATCATGAGCAGCCCAGAGCCCTTTCGAGACGTGCCGCACCGCGGCCTGATCACGGTCGCGCTCATGCTGGCGACGGTCATGCAGGCGCTCGACACCACCATCGCCAACGTCGCGCTGCCGACCATGACCGGCGATCTCGGCGCCTCGCCGGACAACATCAACTGGGTGCTGACCTCCTACATCGTCGCCGCCGCGATCATGACGCCGGTCACCGGCTGGCTGGCCGACCGCCTCGGCCGCAAGGAACTGTTCCTGACGGCCGTCGTCGGCTTCACCATCTTCTCCATGCTGTGCGGCCTGGCGTGGAGCCTCGAGACCATCGTCCTGTTCCGGTTGATGCAAGGCGTGTTCGGTGCCGCGATCGTACCGCTGTCGCAGACCTTCCTGCTCGACATCAACCCGAAGGAGCGCCACGGCCAGGCGATGGCGATCTGGGGCGCGGGCATCATGCTGGGGCCGATCCTGGGCCCGACGCTGGGCGGCTGGCTGACCGAGAATTTCAACTGGCGCTGGGTGTTCTTCATCAACCTGCCGGTCGGCATCCTCGCCTTCCTTGGCATGGCCGCCTATCTGCCGGCCGTTGCCCGGCGGGTGCGCAGCTTCGATTTCTTCGGCTTCGCCATGATATCGCTCGGCGTCGGCGCATTGCAGCTGATGCTGGATCGCGGCGGCGAGGTCGACTGGTTTTCCGCGGTCGAGATCTGGATCGAGCTCGGCCTGGCCATCACCGGCTTCTGGGTGTTCACCATCCACACAGTGACGGCCGAGCACCCGTTCATCGATCCCAAGATCTTCCTCGACCGCAATTTCGTGACCGGCCTGGCGTTCATCTTCGTCATGGGCGTGCTCATCCTGGCCTCGATGTCGCTGCTGCCCCCGATGCTGTCGACCATCTTCGGTTATCCCACCATGACCATCGGCGTCGTCATCGGTCCCCGCGGCGTAGGCACGATGATTTCGATGCTCGTCGTCGGGCGGCTCATGAGCAAGATCGACGCCCGCATCCTCGTCGTCATCGGCTTCCTTTTGACCGCGCAATCGCTCTACACCATGTCCAGCTTCTCGCCGCAGATGGATAACTGGCTCATCCTCAGTTCCGGCGTCATCCAGGGGCTGGGCATGGGAATGGTGTTCGTGCCGCTGTCGACGGTCGCCTTCGCCACGCTCGACGCGCGCTACCGCACCGATGCCACCGCGCTGTTCAGCCTGGTGCGCAATCTCGGCTCCTCGATCGGCGTGTCGGTGGTGACGGTCCTGATGGTGCGCAACACCCAGATCAACCACACCGAGCTTTCGGCCTTCATCAACCCGTTCAACCCAAATCTCTGGGCCGCTTCGCCGGCGGCGGCGAGCGGCGATCCGACGGCGCTGTCGCAGATCGATCGGCTGGTCAACATCCAGGCGATGATGATCTCCTACGTCAACGATTTCAAAATCCTGATGGTGATGACGCTGCTTGCCATTCCGTTCGTCTTCCTGCTGCGCAAGCCGAAGGCGGCGCCGGCGGGCGGCGCGTCAGCAGCGCATATGGACTGACGTTTGCTGACGCAATTCCAGGAAAAGTGTGAAACGGTTTTCCGTCCGGAATTGCGTACAAACAAATAGTCAGACCAGTTCAGCGGTTCTACCAGACGCTAAACTGCTCTGACCGGCGCGGCGTAGCGGCCGCGCCTGCATCCGGGACTCAAAAAATCGTGGCTAGGGAACAGCGCCAGGATTTTCAGATAGACACAACCTACCGCTCCCGGTTCACCTACCATTAGTATATATCGATCACGATGCGGTCGCTTTTGGGTTGAAGGCGAGCCGTGTTGCTTTGCGCCGGCACCAAACTGGAGGAACTCTGTTTGGGCACGAAATCATCCAGGAAAGCCGCCGAAGCACCCGAGTCGGCCAATCTTGCGGCGCTGGCAAAGCTGACGATGGCTTCATACGAAACGCTTGAGCGCGATCTTCGAGCCAGGATCGCATCGCTCGAAGGGCAGGCGCTGCGATTTGAGACGGCGATCGACAACGTTTCGCAGGGCATCTGCTTTTTCGACGCCGGTGAACGGCTGATCCTGTCCAACCGCCGCTATGCGGAAATCTACCACATTGCGCCTGAGCAATTGCGGCCGGGGCTAACGCTCCGGGAAATCGTCGCACTTCGCGTCGCTGTCGGAACCTCCGCGACCGATGCCGACGCCTATCTTGCATTGGCCCGCTCCGTCAATTCGGGCACGGCACCAAGAGTATGGACCGCCAACCTCGCCGACGGTCGGACAATTCAGGTCTGCCACCAGCCTATGCCCGACGGCAGTTGGGTGGCCACGCATGAGGACATTACGGCGCTCGCTGCCAATCAACAGATCGCCGCTGAGCGCATCTCGCTGCAAACGCTGATCGACTGGGTGCCCGACTATCTCTGGGTCAAGGACACGGAAAGCCGCTTCATCGTGGCGAACAGGGCTCTCGCGCTCGACAGCGGAAGGGAGAAGACCAGCGACATGGTCGGTTTGACCGATTTTGATCTCCATGCCCCGGAACTTGCTCGGAAATTTCGCGCTGTGGAGCAGAACGTGCTCAGCAGCGGGCAACCAATGATCGACAAGGAAGAGTTCATTGTCGATGCATTGGGCGCCGGCAAGTGGGTGTCATCGACAAAGGTGCCGCTGCGCAATGCCCAGAATGACGTCATCGGACTGGTTGGCATCGCTCACGATGTCACCGCACGCAAGCAGGCGGACGTCCTTCGGGACGGGCAGGCGCATATCCTGGAAATGATCGCAATGAGCGCCCTGCTCGAAGACGTGCTCGACCGTCTGATGCGCCTCGTCGAGTCGCAGTTGACGGGGATATTCGGTTCCGTCCTGCTGCTCGACAAGGACGGCAGCCATTTGCGGCACGGCGGCGCGCCGAGCCTGGCGAAAGAATATACCGATGCCATCGACGGGATCGCCATCGGCCCTAAGGTTGGATCATGTGGCACCGCCGTCTACCGGCGGGAGCCGGTCATCGTCGCGGACATCATGCAGGACCCGCTTTGGGAAGAATACCGTCAGGTGGTGGCGCCCTTCGGCTATCGTTCTTGCTGGTCGACCCCGATCCTATCGCATCAAGGCGCCGTGCTCGGTGTCTTTGCGATGTATTCGATGACGGTGCGCGAACCGACCGAGGCCGAAACGCGGCTGATCGACTTCACGACACGGATTGCAGGGATCGCCATCGAGCGCAAACTGGCTGAAGACCAGATTCATTTCATGGCCAACCATGATGTGCTGACAGGGCTTCCAAATCGCGCTCTGCTCGAGGACCGGCTCTCGCAGGCTCTGCTCTATGCGCAGCGGTACGATCGCTGGGTGACGGTGGTGTTCATCGACCTCGACAATTTCAAACTCGTCAACGACACGCTCGGCCACAACGCCGGCGACGTACTGCTGAAGACCGTCGCCAACCGCATGGTCGAATGCGTAAGGCCGACCGACACAGTCGTGCGGCTTGGCGGCGACGAGTTCGTCATAGTCCTGTTCGACCAGCCGACGAATGTCGATCTGATCTCCGAGACCCTGCAAAAGATCCGGGCAGCGATCGCGGAGCCGGTTCATCTGGGAAGGCATCGGCTGAGGGCGACGGCCAGCATCGGCATCGCCAACTATCCCAAGGATGGGACGAATCCAGATCAGCTGCTGGCCAATGCCGATGCTGCCATGTACCGCGCGAAGGAATTCGGCCGCGACAATTTCCAGTTCTACGCTCCCGAGTTCAACACCAGGGCGCATGAGAAATTCCTGCTTCAGGAGGAGTTGCGAAATGCCCTGGCTCGCTCGGAATTCATTCTGCTCTATCAGCCGCAGGTCGATCTTCGCTCAGGAGACGTCTTTGCGGTCGAGGCTTTGCTGCGTTGGAAGCATCCGACGCGAGGCATGGTGGCGCCGGACACGTTCATTCCGACCGCCGAGGAGACCGGGCTGATCGTACCGATCGGCGACTGGGTCCTGCACGAAGCCTGTCGGCAGAACAAGGCCTGGCAGGATGCCGGTCTGCCACCCCTGACCGTATGCGTAAACGTCTCGGCGCGGCAATTCAGGGAACCGAACCTGATTGGCCGTGTCGTGAACGCGCTGACGGACAGCGGCCTGGAGGCCAGGCATCTCGAGCTCGAGGTAACCGAGAGCCTTATCATGCAGGACGTCGAATTGGCGGTCGCGACGATGGACGCCTTGCAGAGCCTGGGGGTTCAGATTTCGATCGACGATTTCGGAACAGGCTATTCCAGCCTCAGCGCGCTCAAGACCTTTCCCGTGGCGCGGCTGAAGATCGACAAGTCATTCATCAAGGATCTCGCCGCCGACGAGAACGATCAGGCTGTCGCCAGCGCCGTGATTTCACTGGGTCAGAATCTGCATCTTAGGGTCATTGCCGAGGGCGTCGAGACAGACGACCAGGTGGCCTTCCTGCGCAAGAACAATTGCGATGAAATGCAGGGCTATCATTTCAGCAAGCCGGTCTCTGCCCAGGGCATCGAGAAACTGCTCCACACGGCGAGCGTGGCGGATGACGGCCAAGGCGTTCCGGCGTCGGGAACTCTGACGACAAAACAGGGATAGGCGAGGCCTATCTCCCGAGCACGAGGCTCCAGTAGCGCAGGCTCGGATCGCGGCCGTCGCGCACATAGGCGAGGCCGAAGCGGGAAAAGTCCGAGTCGAGCATGTTGCGGCGGTGGCCGTCCGAATGCATCCAGATGTCGAACAGCTTCTGCAGGTCGAAGCGGCCCTCGGCGATGTTCTCGCCTGCGGCGCCGCGTACGCCGTTGTCCTTCATGCGCGAGGCGAAGTCCTTGCCCCAGCCGGTGGTGTGGCTCATGCGGGCACGTGACGCCATATAGCCGGCCTGCTGCAGCGCCGCCTGTTCGAGCTGCGCATCGGCCGCCAGTGGCGGCAGCCCGGCCGAAGACCGGATGCCGGCGAGCGTCCCGGTGGCGGAGGAGGAGACCCCGGCGCCTTCTCCGGTCGGCAGCACAGTGGTCGAGCATGCGGCGAGCCCGGCCAAAGCGGCTATGCCAGCGCCTTTGAGCAGCAGGCGCCTGTTCAGGTCCGGGATCTGGTGGGTTTCGATTCTAGCAACGGTCATGCCCGCCTGACATAATGGCGATCATGGCTTTTGCCGGGCAGGGCGACGAAAATCTCCCGACGCGCCTGGTCCTAGGCGGCTTTCGCGGCGGGCGAACCTTTGCCCATCCGG
>NZ_RZOJ01000335.1:0-3222 GCF_003998845.1 Mesorhizobium sp. M4A.F.Ca.ET.022.05.2.1
GCGGTCGAGGCCTTGCGCGCCAAGCTTCTGGCCCTGCGCGAGCGTGCCCGCCGCTACGCCTTCGAGATGGATTTCTCCTTCCTGATGCGGCAGGAGCGCAAGCTTCTGTCGATCGGCTACCGGGTCGAGGAGCACCAGCTCGACGAGAGTTGTTACGACCTGCTCGCCTCGGAGGCGCGGCTCACCAGCCTGTTCGCCATCGCCAAGGGCGACCTGCCGACCGAGCACTGGTTCCGGCTTGGCCGGCCGATCGTCGAGATCGGCTTCCGGGGCGCGCTGATGTCCTGGTCGGGCTCGATGTTCGAATACCTGATGCCGCCGCTGGTGATGAAGGAGCCGCATGGCTCGATCCTCAACCAGACCAGCAAGCTGATCATCAGGCGCCAGATCCAGTACGCGCGCTCCAAGAATGTGCCCTGGGGTATTTCGGAAGCGGCCTATAATGCCCGCGACCGCGAGCTGACCTACCAGTACACCAATTTCGGCGTACCCGGCCTCGGCCTCAAGCGCGGTCTCGGCCAGAACACCGTGATTGCGCCCTACGCCACGATCCTGGCGGCGCAGTTCAATCCGCGGGAGGCGGTGCACAATCTGGCCCGGCTGAAGGCGATCGGCGCGCTTGGCCGGCACGGTTTCTACGATGCCGTCGATTTCACCCCGCAGCGCGTGCCCGAGGGCACCGACCACGCCGTAGTGCTGAACTACATGGCGCACCATTCCGGCATGTCGATCGCAGCCGTCGCCGACGCCATCTTCGAAGGCCGCCTGCGCGACCGTTTCCACAGCGACCCGGTGATCGAGTCGGCCGAGCTCCTGCTGCAGGAGAGGGCGCCGCGCGACATCCCGACCGCCACCGTCAGGACCGAAGCCGACGAGCGCTCCAAGGACGAGACCGAGACAGAGAGCCCGGACACGCGCATCATCCTCGACCCGGCCAAGGCGCTGCGTGCGACCAGCGTCATGTCCAATGGCCGCTATTCGGTCATGGTCACCGCCACCGGTTCCGGCTACAGCCGTTTCGGCGAACTTGCCGTCACCCGCTGGCAGCCGGACCCGAGCGAGGACCGGCTCGGCTCTTACATCTTCCTGCGCGATGCCGGCACCGGCGACTGGTGGTCGGCGACCTCAGAGCCGCGGCGCACCGACCATGAGCGCGTCCAGACCCTGTTCTCCGACGACAAGGCGAGCTTCATCAAATCGGTCGGGTCGCTGCGCTCGGAGGTCGAATGCATCGTCATCTCGGAAGGCAATGGCGAGGGCCGCCGCGTCACGCTCTACAATGACGGCGCCACCGACCGGCACATCGAGGTGACGTCGTTCGCCGAGCTGGTGCTGGGCAACGAAGCTTCCGACAATGCCCATCCGGCCTTCTCGAAGATGTTCGTCGAGACCGAGATCGCCTCGAACAACAGCGCGATCTTCGCCGTCAGGCGCAAGCGCGACAAAAACGACCCCGATATCGCCGTGGCGCATTTCGTCACCGATCCGTCGGGGCCGTCGCGCGATGCCGAGGCCGAGACCGACCGGCGCGCCTTCATCGGCCGCGGCCGCACCATCGTCGACGCAGCCGCCTTCGATCCCGGCGCCAAGCTCGGCGGCCATTCCGGCTTCACGCTGGACCCGATCGCCTCGCTGCGCCGTCAGGTGCGCGTGCCCGCCAACAAGAAGATCTCGCTGACCTTCTGGACCATCGTTGGCGCCAACCGCGCGGAACTCGACGAAGCCGTTGCCCGGCTCGACCATCCGGAAAGCTTCGCTCGCCAGGCGATGCTGGCCTGGACCCGCAGCCAGGTGCAGACCCGCCATCTCGGCCTCAGCCTGACCGACGCCGCCAATGTACAGAAGCTGGCGCGCTACCTGATCTATCCCGATCCGTTCCTGCGCCTGCCGGCGGACTCCATCGCCTCCGGGCTCGGCAAGCAGTCGAGCCTGTGGCCGACCAGCATCTCCGGCGATTTCCCGATCTTCCTGGTCCGCATCGGCGACGTCGCCGACCTGGAGATCGTCGCCCAGGCGCTGCGCTTCCAGGAGTATATGCGAGCGCGCGGCATGATGATCGACTTCGTTGTCGTCAACGAGCAGGCATCGTCCTATGTTCAGGACCTGCAGCGCGCGGTCGAGACGCTGTGCGAGAACAGCCGCCTGCGCGGCAAGGAGCTCGGTCCGCGCCAGCACATTTTCGCCGTGCGCCGCGACCTCATGGACGAGGCGACCTACAAGACCCTGCTGGCGGTCGCCCGCGTCGCGCTGCATACGCGCAACGGCACCATCTTCGACCAGATCGAGCGCGCCGAAGCGGCTGCCCTGCAGGCGCGAGACGCCCTGCAGCAGGCCGGCGGCGTCGCGGCCGTGTCAACCTTGCCGGCCATTGCGCAACCGGCTTTTGCCGCCCCGGCCTCAACCAGCGCAAAAGCCGACGGCAGCGGCTTGAATCTCTGGAACGGCTTTGGTGGTTTCGATGGCGACGGCCGCCACTATGTCACGCGTCTCACCGGCCGGCGAACGACACCGCAGCCCTGGATCAACGTCATCTCCAACGCCTCGTTCGGCTTCCACGTCTCGGCCGAAGGCGCCGGCTTCACCTGGAGCCGCAACAGCCGCGACTACCAGCTGACACCGTGGTCGAACGATCCTGTCACCAACCGGCCGGGCGAGGGCATCTACATTTACGACCACGCCAGCGGCAAGGCCTTCTCGCCGATGGCCGCGGTGGTGCGCGACCCCGCCATGACCTACGAGACCTGGCACGGCCAGGGTTTTTCGACCTTCCGTACGAAGCGCGGGCCGCTGTCGATGGACCTGACCCAAGTGGTCGATCCGGCCGATCCGGTGAAGATCACCCGGCTGCGCATCCAGAATGCGGGCCCGGTGCCGGCGAGGCTGCGCGTCTATGCCTATGCCGAATGGGTGCTGGGCGGCCATCGCTCGCGCACGGCGGCGACCATCGTGCCGGCGCGGGACGTTGCGACTGGCGCGCTACTGGCCCAGAACCCCTACGGGCTCGACTTCAGTGAGCGGGTGGCGTTCCTCGCGGCCTCGACCGAGGTCCAGTCGGCGACGACCGACCGGGGCGAGTTCATCGGCCGCCACGGCAGCGGCGAATATCCGCAGGCCGTGCTTGCGGGCGCCGCCCTGTCCGGCCGGGTGGAGGCGGGCGACGACCCTTGCGCGGCGATCGCCAGCGACATCGACATCCCCGCCGGCGGCGACGTGACGCTGCTC
>NZ_RZOJ01000335.1:3232-6585 GCF_003998845.1 Mesorhizobium sp. M4A.F.Ca.ET.022.05.2.1
ACGCTGCTCTGGGTGCTCGGCGACGCGGCTTCGCCCGCCGAGGCGAGCGCGCTGGTGCAGGCCCATCGCGGCAAGGACTTCGACCAGCGGCTGGCCGACAACGAGCGCGTCTGGCGCGGCTTCCTCGACACCATCCAGGTCGAGACGCCGGACAAGGCGATGGATGCCATGGTCAACCACTGGCTGCCTTACCAAAGCCTTGCCTGCCGCATCCGCGCTCGTTCCGCCTTCTACCAGGCGAGCGGCGCCTTCGGCTTCCGCGACCAGCTGCAGGATACGCTGGCCTTGCTGGCACATGATCCGAAGCTGGCGCGCGACCAGATCCTCAACGCGGCGCGCCGGCAGTTCCCGGAGGGCGACGTGCAGCACTGGTGGCTGCCGCGCACCGACGCCGGCGTGCGCACCATGATCTCGGATGACGTCGTCTGGCTGGCCCAGGCAACGGCCCGCTATATCGACGTGACCGGCGACGCAGCGATCCTCAAGGAGCAGCTTCCCTTCATCGACGGCCAGCCGCTCGGCGAGGGCGAGCACGATGCCTTCTTCACGCCGGAGGTCTCCAAGACCACCGCCTCGCTTTACGATCACTGCGCGCGGGCGCTGGATCTCGCCATCAAGCGCAGCAGCCCCGCCGGCCTGCCGCTGATCCTCGGCGGCGACTGGAACGATGGCATGAACCGCGTCGGCGAGGGCGGCAAAGGCGAGAGCGTGTGGCTGGGCTGGTTCCTGCTAAAGACGCTGGGCGACCTTGCCCCGGTGGCCAAGGCGCAAGGCGACGCCAAGCGGGCGCAGGCCTGGAACAAGCATGCCGACGTGCTGAAGCGGGCGCTGGAGGCCACCGCCTGGGACGGGCAGTGGTACCGGCGCGGCAGCTTCGACGACGGCACGCCGCTCGGCTCGCATGACGCCAAGGAATGCAAGATAGACTCCATCGCCCAGTCGTGGAGCGTACTTTCGGGCGAGGGCGATCCGGCGCGTTCGACCACGGCCATGCACCAGGCGACCAAGATGCTGGTCGACGACGAGCTCAAGATCGTCAAGCTGTTCACGCCGCCCTTCTCGAAGACGGAGAAGGATCCCGGCTACATCAAGAGCTACCCGCCCGGCGTGCGCGAGAATGGCGGCCAGTACACCCACGCGGCCACCTGGTTCGTCATCGCGCTCGCCGAAATGGGCCGCACCGACGACGCCTATCGCTGCTTCTCGATGCTGAACCCGGTCAATCACGCGTCGGACGAGGCGGCAGCCGAGCACTACAGGGTCGAGCCCTATGCCGTGGCAGCCGACATCTATGCCGGCGAAGGCAAGGGCGGGCGTGGCGGCTGGACCTGGTACACGGGTTCCGCCGGCTGGCTGTACCGCGCGGCGGTCGAGGGCATTCTCGGCATCGAGCGGCGCGGCAAGCAGATCACATTCCGGCCGAAACTGCCTGGCCACTGGGATGGCTACGCGGCAACGCTCAAGATGCTGGGGGCGGAAGTCAAGGTTCGTGTCATCCGCGACAAAAAGACAAAATCCATCTCGCTCGAAGTCAATGGAACCAAGACAAAATCCTCGTCTTTCGAGCCGAAGGCCGGTGAGATGGCCGAGGTTGTCGTCAAGATACCTACGTAAAATCAATGACTTGAAGCCATCTGCGCGCGCCCTTCGGGGCGCGTGTTATGTTGGAGCGTTATTTGCGCATGCTTTTTGCCGGCATCCGGCCGGGCGCATTAGCTTCCGCTACGCAAGCTCTAGGTGATTAAAAATGTGGCAGCTCCTGGCCGCTGCCATGATTTTGCCGCAAGGCTGACATTTCACCTTTTATCTCAAACCGTTAGGTGATCACGGCAGATTTCGCAACGTCGTCATCTTTTGTTCGCAGAATGGGAACGGAAGAGCTAGACGGGCATTGTTTTGCGACCCGTTAACCGGTACGTGTCAAGAAATGGTGCACTGCACAATGAAAGTTTGGCGGAGTAGCTGAAGTGTCACTTCTGCAGATCTACTGGAGAGCTCTGGGTTATCTGGCTGCCGACAAGAAGCGCGTCGCTCTGATTTGCGGCGCCAATGTCGCGCTCGCCGCGATCGCGATCCTCGAGCCGATCCTGTTGGGCCGGGTGATCGGTGCCATCGCTGAAAAAGGCCCGGTGTTTTCGACGCTCGCCGTTTGGGCAGCTCTCGGCGCGTTCAACGTCGTTGCTGTCGTGCTGGTGGCGCGTGGCGCCGACCGCTTCGCCCATGCCCGCCGCTCGGAGGTGCTGTGCCAGTCCTTCGAGCGCGTCATCACCATGCCGCTCGCCTGGCATCATCAGCGCGGCACGTCCAATTCACTACAAACGCTGTTGCGCGCCGTCGAGACCCTGTTCAGCCTGTGGCTCGAATTCATGCGCGTGCATCTCTCGACGGCCATCGCGCTGGTGCTTTTGGTGCCGACCGCGCTTGCCATGGACATTCGCATGTCGCTGGTGCTGCTTGGCCTTGGCGTGCTTTATGTCGGCATCGGCCGTATCGTCATGCGCCGCACCAAGTCCGGGCAGACCGCTGTCGAGCGCCATTACCACACCGTGTTTGCCCATGTGACCGATAGCGTCAGCAATGTCGCCGTGCTGCAGAGCTACAACCGCATCGGCCATGAGACCGCGACGCTGAAGCGTTACGTCAAGGACCTGCTCGACGCGCAGAATCCGGTGCTCGACTGGTGGGCGATCGCCAGTGCGTTGAACCGGCTGTCGTCGACCATCTCGATGATGATCGTGCTTTCGATCGGCGCCTACCTCGTCACTCGCGGTGAGCTCCGCGTCGGCGACGTCGTTGCCTTCATCGGCTTTGCAGGGATGCTGATCGCCCGCCTCGATCAGATGTCGGCCTTCTCCACCCAGATCTCAGAGGCGCGGGCCAAGCTCGAGGACTTCTATCGTCTCGAAGATTCGGCCGCCGACACTGCCGAGCCGGAAGGTCTGCGTGAGCTGGCCAACGTCACCGGCCACGTCCGCTTCGAGAATGTCGGCTTCGAATTCGCCAATTCGGGGCAGGGCGTCGACGACGTCTCCTTCGAGGTTCAGGCCGGCCAGACGGTAGCCATCGTCGGTCCGACCGGCGCCGGCAAGACGACGCTCATCAACCTGCTGCAGCGCGTCTTCACGCCCTCGAGCGGCCGTATCCTGATCGACGGCATCGACACCCGTTCGGTGACCCGCAAGTCGCTGCGCCACTCGATCGCCACCGTGTTCCAGGATGCCGGTCTGCTCAACCGTTCGATCGAGGACAACATCCGTGTCGGCCGCGCCGAGGCGACCTATGACGAGGTGCACGCCGCCGCCAACGCCGCCGCCGCGCAGGATTTCATCCTGTCGAAGAGCAGCGGCTACGAC
>NZ_RZOJ01000336.1:0-6567 GCF_003998845.1 Mesorhizobium sp. M4A.F.Ca.ET.022.05.2.1
GAAGGCACGTGCCGCGATGGCCGCATTGGCGTCGAACGCGGCTTTTTCGGCGGCGGTAGCGAGGTGGGCGCCGGAAGCGCCCGAGATCGCCAGCAGTTCGCCATTCGGCAGCGCCGCCTGCTCGAGCAGGGTCGCGATCTCGGCATCGAGCCCGCCGTTGCGCCGCTTGGCGCGGCCGGACACGATGGGGCCGAGCTCGGCGTAGATTTTGCGCCCCCGGCTCGTCGCGTGCTCGCGCTGCTCCAGCACCAGGAAGGCGCCGCCGGATCCGGTCACCACGCCGCCGCCTTCGCCGTCCTGCCTCTGCCAGACAGGCTTCCAGTTGCCACGATGCAGGTAGCCGGCGAGTTCATAGCCGAGCAGCATGTCGGAATGTTCGGTCTGGAAGGCGCCGCCGACCAGCACATGCGTCGACTGTCCCGAGCGGATGCGCGCGGCGGCCGTCTCGACGGCGGCGACGCCGGCGCCTTCTTCGCCCATGAAGGTGCGGGAGGAACCGGTGACCTTGTGGACAATCGAGATGTTGCCGGCCAGAAGATTGGACAACTGGGCGAGGAACAGCGTCGGCCGCAGTTCGGTGGTCAGCTTCTCGTTGAGCAGGACGTCGCGGTCGTTGCGGCTTTCGGAAGCGGCGAGGATCGCGGCATCGACCGCCTCGTCGCGCTCGCCGCCGCCGGCCGCCACCACCATGTCCATGGTCGCGCAGAGCTCGTCATTGCCCTTGATGCCGGCATCGTCCAGCGCCAGACCCGCGGCATAGGTGCCGAGCCGCTGCCAGGTCTCCATCTGCCGCTGGTCGCCGCGCTTGGCGATCTGCAGGTTCCAGTCGATCTCCGGCAGCGGATGGATGGTGTAGGGCGCAAAGCGCGCGGCATCGAGCACCGGCTCGAGGCCGGGCTGGGCGAGTTTCTGCCAGTGGGCATCCGGACCCTCTCCCAGCGAGGAGACAAGGCCGATACCGGTGATGACGACGTCGTGGGGGCTCATGGGCGGCTGTTTTGGGTCAGCGGGCAGGGCACGTCAAGGCCGCGCCCGAACCGCCTCAGGCGTTCTTGGCCGCGACCAGCGCGTCGATCTTGGCGCACAGGTTCTTCATGACGAAGTAGTCGTCGGTCGAGGCCTTGCCGTCATTGACCTCCTGCGTCCACTTCTCCAGCGGCACCTTGATGCCGAATTCCTTGTCGATGGCAAAGACGATGTCGAGGAAATCGAGGCTGTCGATGCCGAGATCGTCGATGGTGTGGCTTTCGGGGGTGATCGTCTCGATATCGATCTCGCTGGTGTCGGCAATGATCTTGGCGACTTTGTCGAACGTGGTGGACAAGGGCTCTTCCTTCGGTTGCGGGCGGAATCTGTCCGCATCTTGTTTGGGCGCTGTCTAATCGGTTTTTCCGGGCAGGAAAAGGGCTGATAAGCCCGGTGCAGATGGGATGCTGGCTTTCGAAACGCAAGAAGGGCCGCCGGACTGCTGGCGGCCCTTCCCGTTGACGCAACGTCAGCTCAGCTGTCGCGGAGCTTGACCAGGTCGTTCAGCAGCCCGTCCGTCCCGTTGTGGACGGTCAGCCGCTCGACCTTGCCGGCGATGGCCTCCAGAGCCTCGAGCTCCTTCAGCCGCAGCATCACCGGGTTCTCGGCCATCACCTTCGCCGTGTTGAGGAGCGAACGCGTGGCGTTCGTCTCCTCGCGGCGGCGGATGACGTTGGCCTCGGCCTGCTTCTCGGCCGAAACCACCTGGTTGAGGATCTCGCGCATCTCGCCCGGCAGGATGACATCCTTGAGCGCGATATCGCTGACCTCGACCCCGATCTCGGCCATGTCGGCGCGGACCTTGGCCGCCGCCTCCTCGTCGACCGTCACCTTCTTTTCAAGGATCTGGTCGAGCGTCAGCGCGCCAAGCGTCTTGCGGAACGCGTACTGCAGGGCGCGGTAGAGGGCTTCAGAGAAGTCCTTCACCGCGCTCACCGCCTTGACCGGATCGAGGACCCGGTATTCGGCGGCGATGTTGACGCGGATCGTGACGCGATCCTTGGTCAGCACTTCCTGCCCGGCGACGTCGAGCGACTGGCGCTTGAGGTCGACGACCTTCATCTGCACCATGCGCCCGACGTTCCAGAAGCCGTGCACGCCGGCGGCAAGCGTCTGCGCCAGCGCCCCGTCGACGAACAGCAGTCCGGCCTGACCGTCGACCACCGGGTGAACGGACATCAGTTCCGTCTCGCGGGCCTGGCCGAGCCGGCGCATGAGAGCCGGATCGATCGCAAGATCGGCCGACGTGTCGACCAGCGTTACCTTCCACGGGCCGGCATCCGTCCACAGCACGAGCTTGCGATCCGGCGCCAGGACGGCATGGAGGTTGCCGTCACGCTCGATGACGGCGACATCCGTACGCCCGGTGCGAACGACGGTGAAATGACGCGCGGCCACCTCCGGGAGCTTGTCGAACAGCGCCTTCTCGTAGGCCGAAACGAATTCCGGGTTCTTCAGATCGTGCCGGGACACTTCAAGGCGCCCGCGCCGGTTGGCAAGCCAATGCTCGCCCGGCATCAGGACAGCCTTGATCTCCCCCTTGTAGAGGGTGACGGCCCGTTCGTTTTCCTTAACAAGGACGCGCTCGCGCCCAAGAACCTTGTCGAGAATGGTCATTGTCTTCACTCCTGTCGGGCATGGCCCCATGCGAGGCGTCAACTCATGCGTCGATCATCCTTTTCGTTTCTCGGTTCCTTTCCCGGCACGAATGATCCGGAGACCGGTGGCATCGCCAGGCAGCGGGCCGTCGGGAGCGGATCGCGAGACAGCGAAGCGGGCGCCGGAGGCCTTGGCCTCCCTTGCCGGCGACACTGCGCCTTGATCGTCACCGCGGGCCTGGCCGCGAGCCGATGGCGTCGGACCTTTCGATGCGGCCTTGGCCCGAAGGCCTAGGCCGTCCGTCAGGTCTTTCGCATTCCGGTCCCCGGACCGATTTTTCCGAATAACACCGTGACAGGGTGGCTTGGCTTGGAAGGCCAATGGAGAAGGATTCGAACCTTCGACCGTCAGATTCGCGATCTGATGCTCTACCCAACTGAGCTATCCGTGGTGCAGACAGCAGGATTCGAACCTGCGACCTCCGGACCCAAATCCGGTGCTCTCCCCCTGAGCTACATCCGCGATCCCAACCTCCGAAACGGCGCCGTACACAGGGCGGCAGAGCCGCCTGCGCGGGCGGAGGCAAAAGCTCCAACCGTTGTGCTCGCTTCGGTTTTCGTGACCGGGAGCGCGCCTATAGACCCTGCGACGGGTTGTCGCAAGCGGCATTGTCGCGGCGGATTTGCGGCTTCTTTCGGTAGTGGCATTTCGGCAACAGATGCAGCCGCCGATCGCGGCC
This sequence comes from Mesorhizobium sp. M4A.F.Ca.ET.022.05.2.1, assembly GCF_003998845.1. NCBI lineage: Bacteria > Pseudomonadati > Pseudomonadota > Alphaproteobacteria > Hyphomicrobiales > Phyllobacteriaceae > Mesorhizobium > Mesorhizobium sp. M4A.F.Ca.ET.022.05.2.1. The sequence goes on from NZ_RZOJ01000336.1 coordinate 3,365, forward strand.
TCGTCAGAAGGTGACGCGGCCAAGCACTTTGAGGCCGTCGCCCTGCGGCTCGACGACCACCGCCTCGCCTTCGCGGGGCGTGACGCCGGTCAGCGCCACGATGTTCTCCAGATGGGTGACCAGCACCAGATTGTCGGAACCGGAATAGCCGCGGATCTCGGCCATGATTGCCGCGACCTGCGCGGCCTTTTCCGCAGGGTCGGTCTTCAGGAGGTCGAGCGGCGCGAAGGGCTCCGGCTCAGCCTCGAAAGCGATGCGGGCGGTGTCGAGGCAGCGGCAGTAACGGCTGGAGAGCACGCGCTCGATGGGCGCGGCGCGGGCAGCGAATAAAGCGCCGATCCGGCTTGCCTGTTGCTGGCCGCGCGCCGAGAGGTTGAGCTGGGTCGGGCATTTGGCGATGTCGAAATTGGCCGGATCGGCGGTGCCGGTGACCATGGCATGGCGCAGCAGCACGATATGGCCGCCGTCACGCAACAATGCCCAGCCGGCATCCGTCGCATGCGCTGCGGCTGGGGCGACGAGCAGCATCAGCGCCAGCAGAAATCGAACCATCGGCCATCCTTCTTGCGTCCACCGGCGATGACGGCGGTGTGCGCATATAGGGACCGCAAAGCCGGCTGAAAGACAAGCACGGGCTATTTCTTCGCTAGTTGCTGCTTCACCAGCTCGATCTTCTTGTCGGTGAGCGGGATCGGGATGGTGTAGCCGGCTTCGGCAAAACCCTGCTTGGCGTTCTCGAAGAACTCGATCGCTTTCATATATTCGGCGTCGCCGCCGCCTTGGCTGGCGCGGTTCCAATGGACGTCGCCGAGATTGTTCTGAGCGAAGGCCCATTGCAGCGGTTGGCTCTCACGGGTGAACACCTTGAGTGTCGCCTGGAAGGCGGCTTCGGCCTCGTCCAGATATTTGCCGCTGCGTTCGAGCGTGCCGAGATTGAGCAGGCTCATGCCGATGCCGTTCTGCGCGTTTGCCCAGTCGACGGGCGCGGTTTCGAAGGTCTGCACCTCGAGCGCGGCCCGGCGCGCGGCGACCGACTCGGCCAGGGACTTGGTATCGCCTTCGGCCATGCTCAGCCAATGCAGCGCCGAGCCGAGGCCGGCCTGGGCCAGCGCCCATTGCCGCGGCGTCGTCTCGCGCTTGTATTCTCGCAACGCGTCGCGATAGGCCATCGCCGCATCCCTGTAGTGTTCCGGCTTGTCGGACAGGCCGCCGAGCAATTGCAGCGTGTTGCCGAGATTGTAGGCGGTCATCGCCCAGTCGAGCGGAAAGGCGCGCCTGGTGTAGATGCGCCGCGCCGCCCGGAAGGCGGCAACCGACTGCTCCAGTCTCGCCGGATCGCGGGCGCGCTGGCCGAGCGTCTGGTAGACCGAGCCGAGATTGTTCTGGGTGGAAGCCCAGTCCATCGGGAAACGCTTGCGGGTGAAGACGGTCAGCGCATCGCCATAGGCCGTCGCCGCTTCTTCGAGCTCGCCAGTGCCGAGATCGAAGCGGGCGGCGCTGCTCAGCGCGTTGCCGAGATTGAGCCGGCTGGTCGCCCAGGAAACCGGGAAGGTCTCGCGCGTGCGGATCTCGAGCGCGGCGCGGAAGGCCGCGGCCGCCTCGGTGATCTTCGCCTGATCGTTGCGCTGCGTGCCCAGCGACACCAGCGTGTTGCCGAGATTGTTCTCAACCATCGCCCACTGCGCCGGCGACTTCTCGCGCGTATATTCCTGCAGCGCCAGCCGATAGGCGGCCTCGGCCTCGGTGAGGCGTTCACCGCCGGGCTCCCGCTCCGAGAGCGCATAGAGCGCCAGGCCGAGATTGTTCTGCGAGGCCGCCCAGTCGAGCGGCACTTTCTCGCGCGGGCGCTTCACCAGCGTCGCGCGCATGGCGGCAACCGCCTCGTTCAAGTGCTTGGGGTCGCTCTCGCGCTCGCCGATCTTCAACAGCACATTGGCGAGATTGTTCTGGGCCGCGGCCCAATTGAGATCGTCCTTCTCGCGCTCGAAGACGGCAAGCGAGTCACGGAAGATCTGGGCTGCCGCTTCAAGCCTGGTCGTGTCGGTCTCGCGTTCGCCGATCGTCTGCAGCACCACCGCCATGTTGTTGCGGGTGATCGCCCAGTCGCGGTTCTGTTCGCCGTTGGGAATGAAGTTCAGGATTATCCGGTAGGCGTCGATGGCCTGTTGCAGCGCCTGTTTGTCGCCGGTGGCGGCACCGTGGGCGTTGAGCGCCTCGGCCTCCTGGTTCTTGTAGTTCCAGCGCAGCTTGTCGTCCCATTTCTCGACTAGCGCGAGGGCCTTGCCGTAGTCGCTCGCCGCCGATTTGTAGTCGAAGACCAGGGCGGAGGAGTCGGCGCGCCTGGCATAGATGGCGGCGTCTGCGAGCCGCTTCTGCTTGACCAGTTCCTCCGCCTGGTCGACGGCGCCGCTGGTCTGCTCGACCCGGGCCACCGCCTCGTCGAGGAACTTTCGCGCACTGACGATGGCGCCCTGGCCGATCGCCTTGTCGGCCGAGGCGACGAGGCGCTTGATCTCGGGGTCGTCGGTGCTGAGCGCGTCGCGCTCTGACAGCATCTTCTTCAGCCGCTCGGCCTGGGCATCGAGGAGCTTTTCCAGGTCCGTTGGATCCTCTGGTATCTTCTCCGTGCCCAGCGCCTTGAGCACGCCATAGAGCGCGTCGAGCGGCACGCCGTCCTGCTGCGAAGCCAGTTCCACTTGCGAGCGCTTCGGATCGGGCAGGTCGGCGATGGTCAAAAGCAGTTGCCGCCGCTCGCCGGTGATCAGCCCGTCATCGCCGGTCGGCTCCTGCGGCGCGACGCCGAAATAGAGCAATCTGCGCAGGCTTTCATTGACCCAGGGTCGCTGCCGCGCCTTGGTGTCGAGATAGACCTCCTCGGTCACCATGCGCATGACCGATCCGAATTCGGTGCCCTTCATCGCGGCGAGGTGGCGCAGCAGCGCCGCCGCATAGGGGCTGTTCTCGCCGGCGGCGCCATCGAGCGCGGGGCGTCCCGGCTCGGCGGCGAAGCCGACCACGGTTCCGAGGTTTTCCGTCGCCGGCGCGCTGCCGAGCGCCTTGGCGCCGCGCAACGGTTCCAGCCCGCCGGCGCCGATCGGCGAGGCCGAGGCGGTCGGCGCGCGGCGCAACTCCGCGCCGGGCGGGAACGGATTGGTGCGGCAGGCATCGAGCAGCATGATCGTCACCGGCACCGTCTTCTTCAG
>NZ_RZOJ01000337.1:0-6559 GCF_003998845.1 Mesorhizobium sp. M4A.F.Ca.ET.022.05.2.1
CCGCATCATGGCACGCGGATCGATGCGCCTGCCTTGCGCGTCCGCCCTGAAGCGGCGCGTGCGGACCATGTCGAAGGGCAGCCGCAACGCGGCGATCGCGTGCTTGGCCTCGGCCAGTTCAGCGGCGTCCATCTGGGCGAAATCCTTGCCGCGCAGCACCTCGTTGCCGGAAAAGGTGAAGCGGGCGTCGACCTCGATCTCGGGGATTTCCTTCGCCGGCTGGCTCTTCTGATGGCCCTCGAACATCGCCTGGCTGACGCGGGTCTCGGCCGCGCGAGGCTTCTGCTTCTCGCTGGTATTCAGCGCGACGGGCGAGAACATCGCCAGCATTTTCTCGATCAGTTCGCGCGATTTCCAGAACAGCCGGAAGGCCTCGTCGAAGACCGGATGGTCCTCGTGCCGGGAGACCAGCACGGCATGCAGCGTCCAGTAGAAATCATCGCGCGAGCCGATGCCGGCGGCAAGCACCGCCTCGATCGCATCCTTGACCGAAGCCGGCCCGACCCGCATGCCGGCCTTGCGCAAGGTACGGGCGAAGTAGACGATGTTGTCGGCGATGCGCCCGTCTTCCGTGGCCTCTGCGGGATCGGAACGCGGCGCCTTCATGGGCCTACTGCGCCGCCGCGAGCTCGGCCTTGACCTCGTCGAGGATGCGCCGGCCCTCGCCCGCGCCGATGCGAGCGATGTCGTCCTGGTATTTCAACAGAACGCCGATCGTGTCGGAAACTGTCTCCGGATCGAGCGCTACCTTGTCGAGTTCGGTCAATGCGCCGGCCCAGTCAATGGTTTCGGCGACGCCCGGCGCCTTGAACAATTCGATCTGGCGGAGCTTCTGGATGAAGGACACAACCTCGGCCGAAAGCCGGCTGTTGGCCTGCGGTACCTTGCGCCGTACGATCTCCAGCTCACGCTCTGCATTGGGATAGTCGACCCAGTGATAGAGGCAGCGCCGTTTCAGCGCGTCATGGATTTCGCGCGTGCGATTGGTGGTGATGATGACGATCGGCGGCTCGTCCGCCTTGATCGTGCCGAGCTCCGGCACCGTCACCTGGAAGTCCGAGAGGATTTCGAGCAGGAAGGCCTCGAAGGCCTCGTCGGTGCGGTCGAGCTCGTCGATGAGGAATACCGGGGCAGCGCCCGCCTTGCCGGTCAGCGCATCGAGCACCGGGCGGCGGATCAGGTACTTTTCGGAGAAAACGTTGCGCTCCATGTCGGAGCGCACGACCTTGCCGGCCGCCTCCTCCATGCGGATCTCGATCATCTGCGCGGCGTAGTTCCACTCGTAGACGGCGGAGGAGACGTCGAGCCCCTCATAGCACTGCAGGCGGATCAGCCGGCGGCCGAGCGCCTCGGCCAGCACCTTGGCGATCTCGGTCTTGCCGACGCCGGCCTCGCCCTCGAGGAAGAGCGGCCGCTTCATGCGCAATGAGAGAAACAGCACGGTGGCCAGCGAACGGTCCGCCACATAGTCCGCGCCGGTCAGGAGATCGAGCGTCTCGTCGATCGTCCGCGGCGCCGGGCGCGGTTTCAAGCCGGTCATTCCATCTCCGTGGAGTCAGCCATCAAGGCACCTACAGGGCGCGATAGCCGCGACCGTGATAGATCAGCGGGCGCAAATTATCGCCGATGCGCAGGCCTGTCACCTTGCCAAAAAGCACACGGTGCGTGGCGAGATCCTTGGTGTCGATCAGCTCGCAATCGAACACGGCAAGCGCCCCTTTCAGGGTCGGCGCGCCGGTCGAGATCACGTCCCATTCGCCCAGCGCAAACCGTTCCTCCACCGGCAGGCCGGTCATGCCGGAAAAGCCGACTGACAGCGGCTCCTGATGCGATGCCAGCGTGTTGAGCGCGAACCTGCCATTCGCAACAAAAGGCTCGTTCTTGGGATTTTCGCGGTTGAGGCAGACGAGCACGGTCGGCGGCGTGTCGGACACCGAGCAAGCGGCGATAACGGTCGCGCCTCGTCTGCCGGCGGGGCCGTCGGTGGTCACCACGTGGACCTGGCCGGCAAAATGGGCCATCGCGTCGCGATAGGCCTGCGGCCCGATGTCGTTCTTCTTCAGCACAGATGATTTTCCTCAGAACCCACCGTTATATATGGCGGCATATTGCTAGCCACAAGCGAAGTGCTTGACGCATATCCCGAAATTCGCGTTGCGCCGAGGGCGGGCAGCCTTTAGGTCTTGGCGAAACGGGTGCCGGCAAACCTACCGCCGGCGCGGGAGGAACGCTTCGCTCACATGCGACCCCTGGTGACGATATTGGCGGTGCTGGCCTCGATTGCTTTCGCCGGCAACGCGGGCGCCGAAGACCTCGTCGTCGGCGTTGCGGCCCCCCTCTCCGGCCCTTCGGCGATCCTTGGCAAGCAGGTCGAAGCCGGCGCCGGGCTGGCGGCGGAAGCGAACGGCGCCGAGATCAAGACGCTCGATGACGCTTGCACCGCGGACGGCGGAGTCGCCGCGGCACGCGACTTCGCGGCGGCGAAAGTCGATGTGGTGGTTGGCTTCCTTTGCACCGAGGCGATCGAGGCGGCACTGCCGATCCTGAAAGAGGCTGGCATTCCTGTCATCACTGTCGGCGTGCGCACCGAAAGCCTGACCGACCGGCGCGCCAAGACCGGCTGGCCGGTCTATCGGCTCGGGCCACGCGGCGATGACGAGCGCAATGCCGCTGCCAGGATCCTGACGCATCTGTGGCAGAACGAGCTCTTCGCCATCGTCGATGACGGCACGATCTACGGCCGCGAGATCGCCGAGACGTTCAGGGCGGCCGCCGAGCAGGCGGCGCTGAAACCGGTGTTCGTCGACACATTCCGGCCGCAGCTCGACAACCAGATCGGCCTGATCGGCCGGCTGAAAAAGGCCGGGGCAACCAAGGTGTTCGCCGGCGGCGACGGCGACGACATCGCCATCATGGGTCGCGATGCCGGCTCGCTCAATGCTGGCATCACTCTCGCCGGTGGCGAAAATCTGCGTACGCCCCCCGGCAATGTGCCCTATGCCGCGGGTACGCTGATGATCGCTCCGCCCGAATGGGCCGAGGCCGCCGATCCCAAGGTGGTGCAGGCTTTCGCGGAGAGAAGCGTCATACCGGAAGGCTACGTGTTGCCGGCCTATGCCGCGGTCGAGATCGCCAAAGCTGCAACCGCTGAAGCGGAAAGCTCGGGCAAGCCGCTTGCCGAAGCGCTCACCGGGCGTGACTTCGCGACTGCGATCGGGCCCATCCGGTTCGACGACAAGGGCGATCTCAGCCAGTCTCCGTTCCGCGCCTTCCGCTTCGATGGAACGCGCTTCGTACCGCTGGAGACGAAGTGATGTTCCGCGCCGGCCCGCGTAACCTGATCACCGATGTCGCCGGCCTCAGGGTCGGCAACGCCGCAGACGCCAGGTTGAAGTCGGGGGTGACGGCACTGCTTTGCGACGACCCGGCGGTGGCGGGCGTGCAGGTGCTGGGCGGCGCGCCGGGGACGCGTGAGACCGACCTTCTGGAGCCACAGAATTCGGTCCAAGAGATCCATGCCATCGTGCTTTCGGGCGGCTCGGCCTTCGGCCTCGACGCCGCCTCGGGAGTGCAGGCGGCCCTGCGCGAAAGAAACATCGGCGTCGAGGTCGGCGGCTTCCGCGTGCCGATCGTGCCGGCGGCGATCCTGTTCGACCTGCGCAATGGCGGCGACAAGGGCTGGGGCCGCTACCCGCCTTATCGCGACCTCGGCTACCAAGCCGCGCAAGCGGCAGAGGCCGACTTTGCATTGGGCACGACCGGCGCCGGCACCGGCGCATTGACGTCGGGGCTCAAGGGCGGGCTGGGCTCGGCTTCGACCGTGCTCGAAAGCGGAATCACCATCGGCGCGCTCGCCGCCGTCAACCCAACCGGCTCCGTCACGGTGGGCAGGACCCGCCACTTCTGGTCAGCACCCTTCGAGATCGGCGACGAGTTCGGCGGTCTCGGCTATCCTTCGCCGATGCCCGCCGACGCAAGGAAGATCCTGTTGAAATACCGCGACAAGCAGTTCGGCGGCCAGGGGGATGCTGGCGGCAACACCACCATTGCCGTCATCGCCACCGATGCCATTCTGACCAAGGCCGGCGCCAAGCGACTGGCGATTTCGGCGCATGACGGCTTCGCGCGCGCCATCTGGCCGGCGCATACGCCTGCCGACGGCGATCTGGTCTTCGCACTGGCGACCGGCAAGAGCGGCATCGAGCTCACCGCCGACGCGGCCATCGATCTCTACGCTACCGCCGGCGCCACCATGGCGCGCGCGATCAGCCGCGGCGTCCACGCCGCGACGCCGGCTTCGGGCGATCTGTTTCCAGTCTGGTCGTCGCGCTAACTGAGGCCTGGCGGATCAGGTGGGATCGGACTTTTCTTCCTCGAAGCTCACCGCGACATCCGAATTGGCCGACAGCCAAACTTTCTCGCCCTCAACCTCGGCTACCAGGCTCAAGGGAATATAGTGGTGATGCCCTCTGTGGGAGCCCTGACCGCTGTCAGCCTTGGTCAGCTTGATCCGCTTCCCCTCGATCTCTTCGACAGTGCCGACATGTACGCCGTCGGCACCGACGACTTCCATATGCCCGCGAATTTTGCTCGTGTCGGTCATGGTGATCCTCCGCTGAAGCTGCCGACAATAACAATCGACGGCCAGATTGGATGCATCGCGGCTGTACGGCACGTCCTGTTCATCATGACATGATAGGCATGATCCAATCCTGCCGGCTGGAGCGACAAGTCCATGCGAATTCCCGTTCTGATTTGCACATGGCTGCTCGCGCAGCTCGCCACCGTCGCCACGGCCGGCGCAGGCGACGTCGCCGAGCTGGAAATCCTTGGCTTCAGCAAGGATGGCGGCGTCTTTGCCTTCGAGGAATATGGCGTGCAGGACGGGTCCGGATATCCCTACGCCAGCCGCTATTACATCGACACCGCCACCGACTCATTCCTCAAGGGAACGCCGATCCGGGTTCGTCTCGACGACGAGGCGGCAACGCTCGATGCGGCGCGGCTGCAGGCCCGCCAGAAAGGCGAGGCCATCGTCAGCCAGGCCGAGCTGGCGGCCAGTCGCGGCATCACGGCCGGTTTCAGCCCGGTGACCGAGCTTTCCAGCGATCCGTTCCGCATGGTGGTCAATCCGCGCCCGATCTTTTCTCCGGTCGACGATCCGCTCGAGTTCCGCTTGGACGAAATCCCGATGAACGACACCGAAGGTTGCCAGAGCCAGGGCGAGATCAACGGCTTTCGCCTGCTGCGCATTGTGGCCAAGGATGGCGGCAAGACCGAACTTCTGCACGAAGACAAGTCGATCCCCAAAAGTCGCGGCTGTCCGAACGGCTACCGGATCGGCGCGGTGCAGACGTTCTCGATGCAGGGGTTGAGCGCCTATGCCGTGCTGATCGCGGTTCGGCAATACGGCTTCGAGGGGCCGGATTTCCGCTGGATCGCCGTGACAGGCCGCCTGTGACACCGATTTCGCAACCCACGGCTCGCGGTCGCAACGGCAACCATTTCCGGGCCGCCCTGCCCCCCGCTCGCACCGCGTTTGTCGGCGCCCTGCTCTGGGGTCTGACGATGGGCGCCAGCGCGCTCGTCAATCTCCACCTCTATGACTGGGCAACGCCGGCAAAGATCCGCTTCGTCACGCTGCTCTATGCCGCCGGTGGCGCGCTCGCCTTCCCGGTCGGCCTGTTCCTGGCGCGCCTCGTATCGCGCGGGCGGCACTGGGAGGTCGCGTTCGCTGCCGCTTTCGTTGCGCTGCTGGCCGCGACGCTCGCCTTCACCGGCGCCCTGTTCGCGCTGCAATACCGCTCCTACTATGCCGAATGGCATGCGCCGGCCTTCACGATCCGGTGGGCGTTCGAATTCGTGTTCACGGTGCTGACCGCGCTGTACCAGTTCGTCGTGCTCGGCGTCCGGCTCTATTTTCCATCAGGATTCATCGGGCTCGCCGCCGCCAGCATCTGGTTTGCGCGGCAGCGGCGTTGAGCATTCTGTCCGCCTCTGTTAGGAGGCGGACATCAAGCTTCCCGAAGTCAGGACCGATTGATGATCCCTCGCTATTCCCGGCCGGAAATGGTCGCCATCTGGTCGCCAGAGACCCGTTTCCGCATCTGGTTCGAGATCGAGGCGCATGCCTGCGATGCGCTGGCCGAGCTCGGCGTCATCCCCAAGGAGGCGGCAAATGCCATCTGGGAAAAAGGCGGCGCCGCGAAATTCGACGTCGACAGGATCGACGAGATCGAGCGCGTCACCAAGCATGACGTGATCGCCTTCCTCACCCATCTCGCCGAATTCGTTGGGCCTGATGCCCGTTTTATCCATCAGGGCATGACCTCGTCCGACGTGCTCGACACCTGCCTTGCCGTGCAGTTCACCCGCGCCAGCGACATCTTGCTCGCCGACATCGACGCGCTGCTCGCGGCGCTCAAGCGCCGCGCCTTCGAACACAAGGACACCGTCACCATTGGCCGCAGCCACGGCATCCATGCCGAGCCGACCACGTTCGGCGTCAAGCTGGCGCAGGCCTATGCCGAGTTCTCGCGCTGCCGCGAGCGGCTGGTGC
>NZ_RZOJ01000338.1:0-6544 GCF_003998845.1 Mesorhizobium sp. M4A.F.Ca.ET.022.05.2.1
GAGCCAGCCCGGCAGTTTTTTCCTGCCCCCCCTGCCTCACCCGCCCGTAGGCCGGCTCCCCCGTATCAGAACGATCCCGTCTGAAAGGAGCCGGCCGTTATTGCCACTACCGGTTACCGCCCAGCGCCGAGGCAAGGCGCACAAGCGACAGGAATTCCGACCTGTAGCCAAACGGATCGGCTCCTCGGGCGGCGGTGGCAATCTCCATGATCTTGTCGTAACCGAACTTCGCGGTCGCATCCTCGTCGCGCAGCTTCTGGCCGAACGCGGCGACCGCGACCGAGAAGCGCTGATCGGTGCCGGCCTGGTCGAAGGACTGGACCTCGTTGGCCGATGTCACCGGCGTGGTGATCAGCTTCGAGGTGTCCTCGTTGGGCAGCTTGTAGCGGATCTTGACGAAGGCATATTCGTCGGCATTGGCGACGCCGCCATTGTTGACCGTCGCCTGGCCGTAGCGCAGCGGGTCAATCTGCTCGCCGCCGCTGCCCTTCGGTGTGATCTCGTAGATCGCGGTCACCGAATGGCCGGAACCGATATCGCCGGCATCGACGCGGTCGTTGTTGAAATCCTCGCGGTTGAGCGCGCGGGTCTCATAGCCGATCAGCCGGTATTCCGAGACCTTGTCCGGATTGAACTCGACCTGGATCTTGACGTCCTTGGCGATGGTGAACAGCGTCGAGGACGCGTCCTCGACCAGGACCTTCTCGGCCTCGGCGAGCGTATCGATATAGGCGGCGGTGCCGTTGCCGTTCTGCGCGATGGTCTGCATCATCTGGTCGTTCAGATTGCCCCGTCCGAAACCGAACACCGACAGGAAGACGCCGGTCTTGCGCTCCTGCTCGATCAACCGCTTCAGGTCGTCGTCATCTGTCTGGCCGACATTGAAGTCGCCGTCTGTGGCGAGCATCACACGGTTGACGCCATCCTTGACGAAGGATTGCTGGGCAAGCTTGTAAGCTTCCCGGATACCCGCCTCGCCCGCCGTCGAGCCGCCAGGCTGCAGATGATCGATGGCCGACAGGATCTTGTCCTTCTCGGCGACCTTGGTCGGCATCAGCACCGTGCCGGCGTCGCCCGCATAGGTGACAATCGAGACGGTGTCGTCGGGCTTGAGCTTGCTGACCAGCAGGCGGAAGGCCGACTGCAACAACGGCAGCTTGTCCTGCTCGTTCATCGAACCCGACACGTCGATCAGGAACACCAGGTTGGCCTTGGGCTGCTCGGTCGGCTTGACGTCGAAACCCTTGATGGCGACGTGCATCAGCTTGGTGTGCTCGTTCCACGGCGTCGGCATGACGCTGACGGTCGAGTTGAACGGCGTCGAGGCCGCTTCCGGTCCCTTCCAGTCATAGGGGAAGTAGTTGATCATCTCCTCGACGCGGACCGTGTCGGCCTGCGGCAGGTAGCCTTCCTTCAGCGAGCGCCGTACGAAGGAATAGGAGGCGGTGTCGACGTCGATCGAGAAGGTCGAGACCGGGTCCTCGAGCGCGGCATGCACCGGGTTGGTCTTGAAATCCTCGACGCGGTCGCGGTTTTCCTCCTGTGGCCGAAATTGGTCGGCAGGCAGCGTCGACGGCTGCGCCATCAGCTTGGATTCGGCGGCGGTGCCGGGCACGCGGCCGGCGCGCGCAGCGTCCGCGGGGGCCGCGGCGCCGCCGTCGAGCGAGAGCTGACCGCTGACGGTCGGCGCGGGCGCCGGCTCGGTGCGCTGGAGCGCATCCTGCCGGACCAGGCCGCCGGCTTTCTCCGCTTCGGACTTCGGCGGCTGTGCCGGCGCGACCAGCACCTCGTTCAAACCGCGGCTTTCGCTATCGGTGTCCTTCTTCTGCTTGTCGGCCTCCGTCGGAGGGACCGGCTTCAGCGTCGCCGGTCCGTTCGTCGATGGCTTGTCGGCCAGCGTCTCGGTGATCTTCTCGTCGCCGCCAATCTGCGGTGGCGCCTCCCTCAGCATCTGCAAGGTGGCGTATCCGGCGATCGGCAGGGCGACGAGCCCGGCAATGGCCGGCGTGGCGATCAGTTTCTTTTGCATGATCTCTCTCCAGAGCTTCTGTACCCGCTCTGTGAGACGAAGCCCGCCGGCCGATCCTTGGGCGGCGACGAAGATTTTTTCCTGCTCGTCGAAAGCCTGCATGGCGGCAGCGATCGCGCGCGCCTTCGCCTCGGCGTCGGGTGCCGGTGCCGTGATGTTGCGCAGCCTTTCGAGTTCGTTGTCGTCGACCATGGTCACACTTCCCCGGCTGAACGCATCAACGTCCTCAGCCGTTTCTTCGCTTCATGGATGTGCCAGGAAACCGTCGTCTCCGAGATCGCCATCGCCTCGGCGGCGTCCGCGTGGCTGAGCCCCTCGCCATAGACGAGCAGCACGGCATCGCGCTGCTTGTCCGGCAGCTTGCGCACGGCCGTCCATAGCGCCTCGGCCGGGTCCTCGAGTTCCGCCGCCGCCTCTCCCGCGATCAGCGCATAGGCGCCGTAGGCCTCGGTCTTCTGGGTGTCGCGGGCGCTCTTGCGCATCATGTCGCGCGCCGCGTTCAGCGTCATGGTGTAGAGCCACGTCGTGAACGCGCCCTTACCATGGTAGTCGCGGATCGCCCGGCCGAGCCGGACGCAGACTTCCTGGGCGATGTCTTCGGCGTCCGCCTTCCTGCCGCACCAGCGATAGGCGGCGCGATAGACGAAGCCATAGTGCCTTTCGAGCAATTTGCCGAAAGCACCCCTGTCTCCGCCCTTCGCCCGCCCGATCAATTCGACGTCGGAGGGTTCGCCCTCGTCCAGCATCATCGCCATCATTTGCTTATTGGACGAAGGCTAATGGCTAATCCTTGGGGTTATGGAAAGATTTTTTTGCCGCAGCGCTTTTCCCTTCTCCCCGTTCACGGGGAGAAGGTGCCCGAAGGGCGGATGAGGGGCGGGGCAAACTTTCGAAGCCGCGCACCGCCGCCAAAAAAGGGGAGCCAAACTTTACCCGAGGGTTTCGGCAAACAACGTGGTCAACCGCTTCCAGTGGCGCTCAGCACCGGCTTCATCATAGGCACTGTGATCCTGCACGCACCATCCATGCCCCATGCCGACATAGTTCTCGATCACATGGTCGACCTCGGCCACTCTCAGCGCTTCGGCCAGCCGCGCCGACTGTTCCGGCGGAAAGCTGCGGTCGACGCCGGCAACACCGACATAGACGCGCGCCTTGATCATTGCTGCCTTGCGGTGCGGGCTGTCCGCGGCATCGCTGGCTAGATTGCCACCATGGAAGCTGGCGGCGGCAACGATCCGGTGCGGATAGCTCGCCGCCGCGTTCAGCGCCCGCGCGCCACCCATGCAGTAGCCGACGACGCCAACCGGTCCGGTGATGCCCTCGGCGGCCAGCGCGTCGAGGAAGGCGCCGCCGTCGCGAATGGTCATGTCCTGCGTGGTGCCGCCGCTCAACGCCGACAGCGCGGCCTTGGTCTTTTCATCGGCAAAGGCGGTCTTGGGGTCGAACGGACCGTAGGGCACGCTGCGGTAGAAGAGATCGGGAACCAGCACGGCGTAGCCTTGCCCAGCAAGGCGCTCGGCCATCTGGTCGAGCGCCGTGCGCGGACCGAAAATATCCATGTAGAGGATGATTCCGGCCTTGGCCGGCGCGGCTGGACGAAACAGCCCGGCTTTCGCCGTACCATCCTGGGTCTTGATCTCGAGGTCCTGCTTCGTCATTGCGCGCTCCGCTTGCTGCCACGCGATAGATATCCGCGCCCGCCGTCAGGGCAAGCCACGACATCTCAATCGCGGTCAAGTTTCCGTGCGGCTCGGAACCATCGCTACAGGCCGGCGAACGACGCCATATGGAAGGCCTGAACATCGGCTGGATAGCGATAGTCGGCGCCAAAGGGACAGGCGTTGCGGTCGAGGCAGCCGCCGGTGCGGCAAGGCGCGCCATCAGCACCGCGCACATGCGCCAGACAGGCCTGGTGCGCGAAACCATCCGCCGCATAGGCGTCGACCGGGCAGGATTTCAGGCAAGGTTTTTCGACACATGCATCGCAAAGATGGAGAGTTGCGTCAGCTTCGGGAATCGAGATCGTCTCTTCGAACAGCAGCGCGCCGCGATAGGCGTGCCAGAGCCCGTAGCGCGGATGCATCAGAATGCCGAGCGGCGAAGGCCTTAATCCCTCCGCCCGCATCGCCCATTGCTGGAACGGGAGATACGGCCTGTCGGAGGGCGACACGGCGCGCGCGCCGAACTTTTCCGCAACCGAGCCGATCACTTCGCGCGCCCAGGTGTCGAGCGGATTGGCGATGGCCTGCGGTTGCCGCTCCTGCCAGCGCAGGAAATGCGGCCACGGCGCAGCACCCGCCTGCCCGACCAGCAGGATGGACCTGGCGGGCATGCCGGAGCGCCCGGCGGGTACTGTGTCTTGGCTCGTGAAACGGAAGCCGCCGCGCGGGATCAAGCCATCGACCGCGAGCACGGCCGAGACATCGTCGACCGTGCCGCGCGAAACAATCATCCCTTCTTGCCCGGCTCGGAGAATGCGCTCCGCCAGACTTCCTTGTGGATGATGTCGGCCACTTTAGCCCGGCCTGACTCGGGCTCCTTTCAAGTGAAGGCGTCGGCCATCGAGCCTTTCTTCCTGGCGATGAAGTCGGTCAGGGCCTCGTCGATCGCCGGATCGAGGTAAGGCGCCTCGTAGCTTTCCAGCCAGCGGCGGGCGAGCTCGTTAGCCCGCTGCGGCGCGGTCTTTTCGCCTTCCGCCAGCCACTGCTCGTAGGAATTGTTGTCGGCAATGTTGGAGCGGTAGAAGGCGGTCTGGAAATTGGCCTGGGTGTGGTCGCAGCCGAGATAGTGGCTGCCCGGACCGACTTGGCGGATGGCGTCCATCGCCTGGCCGTTTTCCGACAGGTCGACGCCCTCGGAGAATTTCTGCTGCATGCCGAGCTGGTCGATGTCCATCATGAACTTCTCGTAGCAGGACGCCAGCCCACCCTCGAGCCAGCCGGCCGAGTGCAGCACGAAATTCGCGCCGGCAAGAATGGTCGAGTTCAGCGTGTTGGCGCTCTCGTAAGCCGCCTGCGCGTCCGGGATCTTCGCGGCGCAGAGCGAACCGCCGGTGCGGAACGGCAGGCCGAGACGGCGGGCAAGCTGCGCGGCGCCATAGGAGACCAGCGATGGTTCCGGCGTGCCGAAGGTCGGCGCGCCCGACTGCATCGAGATCGAAGAGGCGAAAGTGCCGAACAGCACCGGCGCGCCCGGCCGGATCAACTGCGTGAACGATGCGCCGGCCAGCACCTCGGCCAGCACCTGCGTCAGCGTGCCGGCGACCGTCACCGGGCTCATCGCGCCGGCAAGGATGAACGGCGTGACGATGCAGGCCTGGTTGTGGCGCGAATAGACCTTCAACGCGCCGAGCATCGTCTCGTCGAACACCATCGGCGAGTTGGCGTTGATAAGGCTGGTCAGCACCGTGTTGTTCTCGACGAAGTCGTCGCCGAACACAAGCTTGGCCATCGCCACCGTGTCCTCGGCGCGCTCCGGCGCGGTCACCGAGCCCATGAACGGTTTGTCGGAATATTTGATATGGCTGTAGACCATATCGAGATGGCGCTTGTTGACGGGAACGTCGACCGGCTCGCACACCGTGCCGCCCGAATGGTGGATCGACGGCGCCATATAGGCGAGCTTCACGAAATTGCGGAAATCCTCGATAGTCGCATAGCGGCGGTTGCCGTCGAGATCGCGCACGAAGGGCGGGCCATAGACCGGCGCGAACACCGTCGCTTTGCCGCCGATCTGCACCGAGCGTTCGGGGTTGCGCGCATGCTGGGTGTAGACGGACGGCGCTGTCTTGAGCAGCGAACGGCAGAGCCCTTTCGGGAAATGCACGCGCTCGCCCTTGACGTCGGCGCCGGCCTCTTTCCAGAGCTGCAGGGCTTCGGCGTCGTCGCGGAAGATGATGCCGATCTCTTCGAGCACCGTGTCGGTGTTCTTCTCGATCAGCGCCAACCCTTCCTCGTCCAGCACTTCATAGACGTTGATCTTGCGCTTGATGTAGGTGAGCTGGGTGCCCGGACCCCCGCCCGAGCGCGCTGCCCGTCGCGCCGCCGCGCCACTGCCCGCGCCGCGCCCGCGTCTGCCGCTCGACGGCTCCTGCTCGACTGCCGCGTTCTCGCTCATGATCGTTCTTCCCTGATCTTGTTCTGACCTGATGTGGATTGCGGCCGCGTGCGGCTGCTCTCGCCGGATCGTAGCCATGCACCCTATTCGAAACGGCCAGCCAGCGCCAACGCCTGTCGCAAAATCGACAAGAATTCCAATAGATTTGCGGTCGCTTTCCTTTTGCGGGAAGTCGCAAATCAGCTATGGATACGCGGCCCTCGCGGGTTAGGTATTGGCGCATCAATTTTAGGCTGCCGCAGACATTCCGAGCAGCAAGGAGCCCGAGAAAAAATGTCCGACGACGAGATCATCCTTTCCGAGCTTTCCGACGACGAGCTCGTGCAGCAGATGCACGACGACCTTTATGATGGTCTGAAGGAAGAGATCGAGGAAGGCACGCATATCCTTCTCGAG
>NZ_RZOJ01000339.1:0-6543 GCF_003998845.1 Mesorhizobium sp. M4A.F.Ca.ET.022.05.2.1
TGAGTTTCGCGGGCGTCCGCTGGCGACGCCACGCAGCAATGCCATCCGTCCGACCACCGACCGCACCCGCGAGGCGGTGTTCAACGTGCTGGCGCACCGTTTTGCAGATAAGCTCGATGGCGCACGCGTGCTCGACCTCTTCGCCGGTACGGGCGCGCTCGGCCTCGAGGCGCTGTCGCGCGGCGCTTCCTATGGCGTCTTCATCGAGGAATCGGCCGAGGGACGCGGCCTGATCCGCAGCAATGTCGAGACGTTCGGGCTGACCGGCCGCACCAAGATTTTTCGGCGCGACGCCACCGCTCTGGGCGAGGCCGGCACGCTTGCCGCCTTCGGCCTCGTCTTCGCCGATCCACCTTACGGCAAGGGCCTGGGCGAGCGCGCCCTGCGCTCCGCGAGACAAGGCGGTTGGTTGCTGCCCGGCGCGCTCTGCGTGGTCGAGGAAGTGGCTTCCGCCCCGTTCGATGCCGGCGAGGGGTTCGCCGTGGTCGACGAGCGCGGCTACGGCGAAACGGTGATCCGGTTCATCAAGGCGGGGTGAGCGCCTCGAAAATGACGAACAATTCACTTTGCCTCGGCTGGCAACCTTGCCTATCGTCCCGCAATGAGAACCGGAGCCATCAATGACACCCCATACTGAATGGCTGCGGAGAGTCTTGCTCACCACTTCGCTGTTCCTGACCGACCCCGCACTCGCCGCCGATGACGGCAAGGTCACGGATTTCCTGCTCGACAACGGCATGGAGGTGGTGGTCATCCCCGACCATCGCGCGCCGATCGTCACCCATATGGTGTGGTACAAGATCGGCAGCGCCGACGAGCCGGCCGGCAAGTCCGGCATCGCGCATTTCTTCGAACACCTGATGTTCAAGGCGACGACCAACCACGCCGCCGGCGAGTTCGATCGCGCCGTCTCGGAGATCGGCGGCTCCAACAACGCCTTCACTTCCTACGACTACACAGCCTTCCACGAGACGGTGGCCCCGTCGGCGCTGGGCGAGATGATGGCCTTCGAGGCCGACCGCATGCGCAATCTCATCCTTACCGACGACGTCATCAAGACCGAACGCGACGTGATCCTTGAGGAACGCCGTTCGCGCATCGACAACAACCCGCAGGCGGTGCTGGACGAGGAAGTCGACGCCACGCTCTGGCAGAACCAGCCCTACCGCATCCCGGTCATCGGCTGGATGCAGGAGATGGAACAACTGAACCGCACCGACGCGATCGCCTTCTATGACAAGTATTACCGGCCGAACAACGCCGTGCTGGTGGTGGCCGGCGATGTCGAGCCCGACACGGTGAAGGCGCTGGCCGGGAAGACCTACGGCAAGGTCGCGCGCGGCCCGGACCTGCCGCCGCGCATTCGCCCGGTCGAGCCAGAGCAGAACACCAAACGGACGGTGACGCTGACGGACGCGCGCGTTTCCGTGCCGAGCTTCTCGACGCAGTGGGTGGTGCCGTCCTATCACACGGCCCAGCCAGGCGAGGCCGAGGCGCTCGACCTGCTGGCCGAGATCCTTGGCGGTGGCAACCGCAGCCGGCTCTACCAGCAGCTCGTGGTCAAGCAGGGCATTGCCGCGGAAGCCGGCGCCTTCTTCCAGGGCACCATGCTCGACGCCACCAACTTCACCGTCTACGCCGCGCCGCGCGGCGATGCCAGGCTCGCCGATGTCGAAGCGGCGGTCAACGCCGAGGTCGCCCGCATCGCCAGGGACGGCGTCACCGATGACGAGCTGGAAAAGGCCAAGCAGCGCTATGTCCGCTCGATGATCTTCGCCCGCGACAAGCAGGACGACATGGCCAACATGTACGGCGCGACGCTGGCCACGGGCGGCAATGTGCGCGACGTCCTGGAATGGCCGGACCGCATCCGCAAGGTCACCGCCGAGGAGGTCAAGACGGTCGCCGCTCGCTATCTTGTGCTCGATCATTCGACGACCGGCTATCTTCTGCCGCAGCAACAGGCGGGGAATTGATGATGACGCACCAGCACAGCCGCACGATGCCTTTTCCCCACCAGGCTCACCATTTTCCTTCAAGGAGAGACGGGAAATTGGCACGCGCCTTCGCCACCCTTTGCTTTACCTTGTTCTTCCTCGTCCTGCCGGCGCTTGCCGCCCGTGCCGCGATGAACATCCAGGAGGTGAAGTCTGAAAAGGGCATCACCGCCTGGCTGGTCGAGGATCATACGGTGCCGATCGTCGCCATCCGCTTCGTCTTCGACGGCGGCACGGCGCAGGACCCGGCTGGCAAGGAAGGGCTTGCCAACCTGATGACCGGCCTGTTCGACGAGGGCGCCGGCGACCTCGACAGCGACGCCTTCCAGGTGAAACTTGACGATGCCGGCGCCGAGATGAGCTTCGACGCGCAGCGCGATGGCACCTATGGCTCGATGCGCATGCTGTCGGAAGGGAAGGACGCCGCCTTCGACCTATTGATGCTTGCCGTCAACAGACCGCGCTTCGACCAGGCGCCGCTCGACCGCGTGCGCGCCCAGGTGCTGTCGGGCATCATCGCCAACGAGCGCGACCCGAACGCGATCGCCCAGCGCAAATGGCTAAGCGCGATCTATGGCGAGCATCCCTATTCGAGGCCCGATGAAGGCACCAGGCAGAGCATCGCCGCGATCACGCCGCAGGACCTCGGCGCTTTCCACAAGGCAAGTTTCGCCCGCGACGGCCTGCATGTCGCCGTGGTCGGCGACATCGACGCGGCAACCCTGAGGCGGAAGCTCGACCAGCTGTTTGGCGACCTGCCGCAGAAGCAGGCGCTCGCCCCGATCGCCGACACCCAGCCGAAGCTCGGCCAGCAGCTGGAAGTCGACTACGACCTGCCGCAGACCTCGCTGCAGTTCGCCTATCCCGGCGTGAAGCGCAGCGCACCGGATTTCTTCGCCGCCGTGCTGGTGAACGATATCCTCGGCGGCGGCACCTTCACCTCGCGCCTCTATGAAGAGGTGCGCGAAAAGCGCGGCCTTGCCTATGGCGTCGATTCCAACCTGGTCGACCACGAGCATTCCAACGCGTTGGTCATCACCACCGCGACTCGCTCGGACCGTGCCGCCGAGACGCTCGCATTGGTGCGCCAGGTGGTGAAGGGGATGGCGGAGCAGGGTCCGACCGAAGTCGAACTCGAGGCGGCCAAGAAATACATGATCGGCGCCTATGCCATCAACAATCTGGACTCTTCGGCTTCTATCGCCGCGACGCTGCTGGAACTGCAGCTCGACAATCTCGGCATCGACTATCTGCAGCGTCGCGCTGCCCTCATCAACGCGGTGACGATCGCCGACGTCAAGGCGGCGGCGAAGAAGCTTTTGTCGTCCGATCCCGCCATCATGGTCGTCGGTCCACCGCTAGGAAGCAAGGGATGAGGCCCGGGGCGGGGAAGATGGTGAGCAATGGCTAGCGGCGGTCCCACCTTCGGCGTTGCCTTCGGTGGCGGCGGCGCGCGCGGTCTCGCGCACATCCACGCAATAGAGGCACTGGACGAGCTCGGCATCAGGCCGGCGGCGATCGCCGGCTCCTCGATTGGCGCCATCATGGGCGCCGGCATGGCCTCCGGCATGACCGGGGCGGAGATCCACGCCTATGCCCGTTCTATCCTCGGCAGCCGCGCCGAGGTGGCCTCGCGCATGTGGCGGGCAAGACCGGGAACCATCGCCGAGGCTATGCAGAACGGCATCCGCGTCAGCCAATTCAATGTCGAGCGCATCCTGAAATCCTTCCTGCCCGACGCCATCCCGGAAACCTTCGCACAGCTGAAGATCCCGCTGAAAGTGACGGCGACCGACTATTTCGGCCACAAGCTCGCCGTCTTCGAGGACGGCGACCTGCATTCGGCATTGGCCGCTTCCGCCGCCATTCCGGCGGTGTTCCGTCCGGTGACGCGCGACGGCCGCGTACTGATCGACGGTGGCATCTACAACCCCGTGCCCTTTGACCTCATCGAAAAGGACGCCGACATTATCATCGCCATCGACGTCGTCGGCGCGCCGAGCGAGGCCGAGCGCCGGCACCCGACCACCGTCGATCTGATGTACGGCGCCACGCAGTTGATGATGCAGTCGATCATCGCCAACAAGCTGCGGCAGTGCCCGCCCGACATACTGATCCGCCCGAACGTGTCGAAGTACCGCGTGCTCGATTTCCTCAAGATCGACACACTGATGGCCGAGACGGTCGAGATCAAGGACCAGCTGAAGCGCGAGGTCGAGCGGGTGCTGGAGGGCAGGGCTGCCGTGAAGGGCAAGCGGGGCAAGAAGGCCGGGTGAGGGAAAGCTGCCGATCTCCCAAGTGGGTGAGGTGGCCATCATCGCCGTCCCCTGCGAAGCTGCATCAAGACTTCGCGGTTGCATATTCCAGCGCCACCACGCCGTTGCTGAACGGCGTTGCCGAAATCAGCTCGAGCGGCACTCGCCCGCCGGGCGCAAACAGCGGCTTGCCGTGGCCGACGACGCCGGGATAGCTGAGCAGGCGGATGCGGTCGACCAGGCCATGCCCCAGCAACTGCTTGGCGACGCCATTTGCCTTTGGTAAGGGCGCCGACTTTGGTGATCTTCGGCGCCGACGGCCGCTATGTTCCGGCCAGTGCCTTCGACGGCACGTTCCGCGAGGTCGACAACGTCTCTTCCGTGGTGGCGCTGCCTGGCGCCGGCCATTTCATCCACCACCAGGCGGCTGCCTTCGTCACGCAGCAGATCGAGGCCTGGGTGGCGCAGCCACCATCGATCTTCCGCCACCTAGCCTGCGGCCGGAGGTCGTCGACATATGCCGTTCGCTGGGCGATGATCGCGTCGGGCCTGACGCTTCGCACTGGTCGCCGATTCGGCGTTTCGGCCTGTCCCATTGTCGCTCAGACCGGTCCACGGCTCTTTAGACCTCGGATAGGTTTTGCCGGTATCTATCGGAGAAAAGGAGCCGGAAAGTCATGACCGATATCTGGCGCTCACTCCTCGCCAATCTTGCGCTGGTCTCCATCCTGGTGGTCGCCTGGGACCTTGTGGCGGATTTCACCGGGCGACTTTCGCGGCGGAGGCGGTCGCTGATTCTCGGCGTGGTCATGTGCGCCGGTGCGATCATTTCCATGGCGACGGCGCTCTCTGTCGCCGGCTTCATTGTCGATCTGCGCGCAGCCTTCATCGCCGCCGCCGCGTTCTTCGGCGGATGGCCTGCAATGATCATCGCCACCGCCGGTTCGATTGCCTATCGCATTCATCTCGGCGGGCAGGGCGCGAGCATCGGAATCGTGGGCATCCTCATCACGGCTGTCGTTGGCATTGCATGGCATCACATCGTCGCCACCCGAACGCGCACCATCTTCGACATTTTCGGCCTCGGCGTGTCGGTCGCTCTCGCCGGGCTGATCACGCTTCTGGTTATCCCACCCCAGGTCGTCGCCGGCATGGTGCAGCTGAGCACGTTCCCGTCCCTCGTTTTCCGCTTCCTCAGCACCATCATCATCAGCGTGCTGCTCGACCGCCAGGAGCGACGGCGCGAACTCGCAATGTCCAACATGATCTACCGGGCCATGGTTCGCGAGCTGCCGGATTGCCTCAACATAAAGGATGTCGACGGCCGCTTCATCGCGGCCAATCCGGCGACCGCCGAAATGGTGAGAGCCACTTCGGTCGAGAACCTTATCGGCAAGACGGATTTCGATTTCTATCCGAAGGATGTGGCTGAGCGCTTCCGGCAGGACGAGATGGGCGCGCTGGAGGCCGGGCAGACGCTGCGCATCGACCAGCCGGCGGTTTTCCCGGACGGCAGGCAGGGCTGGCTCTACACGCTGAAGGCGCCGTTCCGCGACGAGGCCGGCAAGATCACCGGCGTCATCACCTACAATCGCGACATCACGGAGCAGAAACGAAATGCCCAGCTCAAGAACGATTTCATCTCGACGGTCAGCCATGAATTGCGCACCCCGCTGACGTCAATCCGCGGTTCGCTTGGCCTGATCGCGGCCGGAGTGGCGGGCGAACTGCCGCCAAAGGCCGCCAACCTCATCAACATCGCCCACAACAACAGCGAGAGGCTGGTTCTTCTCATCAACGACATCCTCGACATGGAGAAGATCGAATCGGGCGTGATCGCCTTCAAGATCAGGCAGATGCCTGTTCGCCCCCTGCTGGAGCAGGCCATTGCCGCCAGTTCCAACTATAGGGCCGATGGCCGAATCCGCATCGTCCTGGTCGACGATGCCCCGCGCGCCGAGGCCAACATCGATGAGGATCGCCTGCATCAGGTGATGGCCAATCTCCTGTCGAATGCAATCAAGTTCTCCGACGCCGACGGCACCGTGACGGTGAAACTCGAGCGCCGCGATCGTGACATGCTGCGCATCTCGGTGATCGATCAGGGCGCTGGCATTCCCGAGGCATTCCGCAGCCGCATATTCGGCAAGTTCGAGCAGGCGGACGCGTCGAGCACCCGCAAGCAGGGCGGCACCGGTCTCGGCTTGAGCATCGTCAAGACCATCGTGGAAAAGCTGGGCGGCGCCGTTTCCTTCGAAACCGAGGAAGGCAAGGGAACCTCGTTCCACGTC
>NZ_RZOJ01000033.1:0-30400 GCF_003998845.1 Mesorhizobium sp. M4A.F.Ca.ET.022.05.2.1
ATATCGTCCCTCACCTCGTCAACATGACCAAGCGCGGCGCCGACCAGATTGGTGGCGCCGACTACACCTTCGACTGCACCGGCAACACCAAGGTGATGCGGCAGGCGCTGGAAGCCTCGCATCGCGGCTGGGGCAAGTCGGTCGTCATCGGCGTCGCCGGCGCCGGCCAGGAGATCTCGACACGGCCGTTCCAGCTGGTCACCGGCCGCACCTGGATGGGCACCGCTTTTGGCGGCGCGCGCGGCCGCACCGACGTGCCGAAAATCGTCGACTGGTACATGGACGGCAAGATCCAGATCGACCCGATGATCACCCACACGCTGAAGCTCGAGGAGATCAACAAGGGCTTCGATCTCATGCATGAGGGCAAGAGCATAAGGAGCGTGGTGGTTTACTAGGACGCGACCAGCAGGAGCGGATGCAAGTCGGCGTCCGGTCGCGTTCCACCGAATCTGCGTATGACCCGCCAAAATCGTTCAACCTTGGCGGGTCATACGAACGGCACGCCGCGGACCAACCGGCCCGTGGCCTCTGTAGTTCACAACATAGGAGGAGAAGACATGGCGGAAAAACTGCATCCGAAAATCGACAATGGGCTACCCAAGGAAAGCGCAAGCTTTACCGGCGGCACACTGGTCTGCGCTTGCACCAGCAAGCCGGTCAAGGTAAAGGTCAAGGGCCAGATCGCTCACAACCACGCCTGCGGCTGCACCAAATGCTGGAAGCCGAACGGCGCGGTGTTCTCGGTCGTCGCCGTGGCCGGCACGGGCGACGTCACGGTCACAGAGAACGGCGACAAGCTCAAGGTGGTCGATCCGGCAGCGCTCATCCAGCGTCATGCCTGCGCAGGCTGCGGCGTTCACATGCACGGACCGGTCGAGCGCGACCATCCGTTCAAGGGGCTTTCCTTCATTCATCCCGAGCGCTTCGAGGAGGACGGCTGGTCGCCGCCCGGGTTTACAGCCTTCGTGTCCTCGATCATCGAATCCGGTGTCGACCCGAAACGGATGGACGGTATTCGTGCACAGCTGAGGACCACCGGGCTGGAACCCTATGACTGCCTCGATCCGGGCCTGATGGACTATATCGCCACCTGGACGGCGAAGAAGTCCCGCGCTTTGCCGGCCTGATAGCTGTGGGATTTTCAGGTATGGGGCCGGACACGTTTCCGGCCCTGCTCTGGAAAGACACCGCTAAATCTGTGAAGCCATGAAACAATTGTGCAATCGGTTTGGCAAATCTACCGGTCAGTTAAATCGTTAGCGAAAAGTCGCGCCGGCTCTGACGCCCACACCTAAGCAGAATATGACTCTCGGCGCGATCAACTCCGGGTTGGCTGACCATATGCCGCCTATCGATTCAGGCAGGAATTAATCGGAAAAGTTCAACACATCGCTTTTTTCGCGCCTCGTTAACCGAGCGCCGCTACGAAACTTAGCTGGGTACTGATGGCGGACCGGCTATAGGCAAAGTATCGAGTCGCGTCGGACCTAGCGATAGTTTCACAATTTCATGCAATACCTTGACGAATTTATCCATTGCCTGCGATCGAATTACGTGTTCCGACAACACAATCGCAAACCCGAATTTGATGTCGGGCTTGAATTCAAGTGCAACGACGCCCGTCTCGCGGAACAAGGATGCAGTCAACGGGTCGACAACGCCGACGCCCATTCCCAGTTCAACCATCCTGCAGACCGCGTACGCCGATGTCGTCTCTACTATATTCTCTATCTTTACGTTCGACTCACTCCCGGCGGCAATAAGTGCGTGTCCGATTGTAAGTTCTTCAGCGATGCCTATTGTCCGCTCAGTTTTCAGGTCTCCGAGCGATATGCTGTCCAAACCGGATTTGGGATGTCCTGCCGGCAGAACGCATTTGCAAAAAGGTTCATACACCCGCTCGAGAATGACGCCCGGATAATCAACTGGAAATGCCGCTATTCCAACATCGATCTGTCTGCTCGACACCAGATCGAGAATCCGGAGTGAATTCTGTACCTCAAGTCTGATTTTCAGATCTGGATAGGCTGAATTCATCCTCACAATTGCCCTGGGCACAAGGTCGAGCGATGCAGCGGGAAAGGAGGCGATCCGGAGCCGGTCGTGCTTCAGATTTGCAATGTCGTTTGCTGCAGATTCAAGGTCTTGAATTCCGGAATAAATGCGCTGAACGTGCTTGAAAAAAGCCTCACCTTCGGGCGTGGCGATGATTCTTCCGGGTATTCGATCGAATAAATTGAATCCAATCGAACGTTCAAGATCCTTGATAAGGCGGCTGATGCCAGGCTGGGAGACATTAAGGAAGTGGGCAGCGTCGCTCACGCTTCCAGCCAACATCACCGCCCGATACGCCTCAATTTGATTGAACTTCATAAGCCGTTGCCCAGCACGATACCATTTAAGCCTAAGGCATCACGATACGAAAAGGCAAATCTCGGACTTCGATCTTCAAGACAAGGTGTCCTTCCTTGAAAGCGATTGACGGGAGTGGAGCAATTTTCGCCGCACACATCCAGCGTTTCAGGAAAACTCGATATCTGCTTTGAGACCACCCGTTTCGACTCGCGCAAGAGCGCCCAACTTCACTGGGCGTATCGGTGAACGGATATTATAGTATCCAACTTCGTTCGGCGACTTCCCACTAGCGTTCGCAAACAATTCGGTGACAGTGAGGCCGCAGTTGCGCCCCTGACACAGGCCCATGCCACATCGAGTGAAGAACTTCGCCTGGTTTGGCCCAGCACATCCCGAACGTGCTAACTCTGTAATCTCACCGGCAGTGATCTCTTCGCAGCGGCATATTACAGTATCCTTAAGAGCCGGAACGCGGAACTGAACTGGGGGTTGATACAGTATATCGAGAAATTTCCGCATGCCTGTAAGGCGGCGGAATTCCCTGTGGATGGAATTCGCCGTCTTCAGGTCTTGCGTGCCCTTCGCTTTTTTGGCGATGTA
Organism: Mesorhizobium sp. M4A.F.Ca.ET.022.05.2.1; assembly: GCF_003998845.1. Lineage (NCBI taxonomy): Bacteria > Pseudomonadati > Pseudomonadota > Alphaproteobacteria > Hyphomicrobiales > Phyllobacteriaceae > Mesorhizobium > Mesorhizobium sp. M4A.F.Ca.ET.022.05.2.1. The sequence goes on from NZ_RZOJ01000033.1 coordinate 2,959, forward strand.
AAGTGCAGCGGAGCGCGCGGAATATTCCGCTGCTTTCGCTCCCATAATACGCGCACTATCACCAACGGCAAATATGTCGGGCACACTAGTCTGCCAATTGCCATCGATGACAGGGTGAAAACAGAGCTGTGAATCATCCCATTTAACTTCACACCCTAGATGTCTATAAAGTTGTATGTTGGGGACCACGCCTTGGTGGAGAAGCACGCATTCAGCTTCAATAGTTCCAGATTCCCCAGTAGTCGAATATTCGACAACCTCCGCACGGTTCGCCCCGCGAACCTTAATGTCTTTCACGTGACGCACATGGCGGATGCCTTGCGCAGAAATCGCTCGGATCATCCGGATTCCGTCAAGGATCTGGCTCAGGCTCGTGAAATCCAACTTCGCATAACGAATGGCGCGCCAATAATTCATGCGCGGGGTAGTATCGAGTACAGCTTGGACATTGGCTCCGGCCTGAGCCAATTGGCCGGCCACGAGATACAGAAGCGGACCGCAGCCTGCCAACACTATACGTCCGGCAGGGATTGCCGAGCCGACTTTCATTGCAATTTGTGCAGCGCCTGCAGTCATGACGCCGGGCAAGGTCCAGCCGGGGATTGGAAAGGGCCGTTCAAGTGCTCCGGTGGCGAGCATAATGGCGCCAGCGCTGACAGCTGCCACTTCGTCATCTCGTATAAAGTATACTATCTTGTCGGCTGATATGTGCCAAACCGCAGTATCTGTTCTCACGTCCAGTGCCATGTGGCTGGCATCTTGGAGCAGCTTTTCGCCGTTCCGATAATTTTTTCCCAGAACCGATTGCATCTTTTCGGTGAGGTTCTCGAGATTGCGGTAAATCTGCCCTCCCGGCCGAACTCCGTCGTCCAAAACGACGACGGATAGACCGAGTTTTTGCGCCTGAATTGCGCCGGCCAATCCAGCCGGTCCGGCGCCAATAACGACCAGGTCAAATCTTTCCATCATCACTGTCCTGCGTATTAATGACCATACCCGGGCGAATTTCACACCTGCACGCCAGAATGTCGCGCATACCATCTACGATTAGTCGACATTCAAAGCAGGCACCCATCATGCAATAGGGCAGGCGACGATTCCCCGACACCGGATTTGTGTTGAAATGATCGAGGTTGCTTTCTAACAGTGCCAGCGCCAGTGTTTGGCCCTTCCGGGCGGCTACGACTACGCCGTTGACCGTGATAGGCACCAGGTCGGCGGTCTCTTCTTCGAATATTGGCCGAAAGTTCATGATCTGTTCCTTGCGAAATCCGGAAAGCGGGTTTCCAAGCCCCCTTCTTCGATAGCGGTTGCCACGTCTTGAGCGTGCACAGGTGCCAACGTCACCCCGCTATGGACGTTCACCGCATACGCGTTGGGATGGGAACTCGAGCGGAGATAAAGGGGCACCCCATCCCTTGTGAACGTCCGCAAACCTGCCCAAACGCGTAAAAGTTGCGAGCTGGCCAGCTTCGGAAAACAACCGATCGCTTTCCTTGCGATACCTGAGATGACTTCTGGTGTGGTGCCACAATCCAGTCCTACGTCTTCACGAGAATCACCGAGAATAAAACCACCTGCTTCCATCTGCCTGATCGTATGGGTTGGATAATGGAGCGATCTCGGCATCTTGTTGGTTACAAGAACCTGTCCCCTGATAGGTCTGACGTCCATTTGGATGCCGACCATTGGTGCCAGATGGTTGTTTCCCAGCCCGGCGGCCAGCAACAACTTGCCACAGCTATAGGTCGATTTCCCCGCCGTAACATTGAAGTCAGTTCCTGCCGTATCGATGTGTGTCACTGCGCTGGACGCCCGATATTTTCCACCAACCGCGGCGTAGGCGGAATGCAGCGCCCGGAAGAATGCCAGAGGGTTCACAGCACCATCGAGACGTCCATAACATCCACCGACAACAGAGTTTCCAAGGTCAGGGATAATCTTATCCAGTTCCCCCCGCTCAAGCATCTCGTAGGCACCAGGCACGGGAAGGTCGCCATCGAACTGCTTTTTCATGAGCTCAGAGCGATTTTTCCACTCCGTTTCCGACATGCAAAAGTGAAAGGCGCCTTTGTCCTCCAAGCCGACGTCTACTCCGCTTAGGTCTTTCAAATGGGAGCTAAATTCCGGCCACATCTTTGCAGCTTTGCGCGAGAGCTGGGCGTAGGGTCGAAACGTATGCCCTTTGGTCTGCACCCAGATAAGGCCAAAGTTTCCTCGCGATGCACGATGGTCGCCGTCACCCCCATCGAGGACCATCACGTCAAGGCCACGCAGTCTGAGACCGATCGAAATGGAAAGTCCAACCAGGCCGCCACCGGCAACGATCACATCGAAATTTTTCCTCTGTGTGCTCATGGCTGCGATCGTCTAGCAAGCGCGTCGGCTCCTTTTGCCCCCTTGACAGCGTCGAAGGCCGCCTGTTCGCATTTCTTCAGGATTTCCTCTGTCCGTGATGCACCGTAGCCCTTCTTCGCGAAGGCAAGCGATGTCTTGCCGTCTAGGACATCCTCGAAAATCTGCTTATCGCTTCGATCCTCGATGGCACCATACCCGCCGCCGCCGGGCGTTTCGATTCTAATGCTGTCACCGGAATTGAGCACCAGATTGGATGTCTTTGAACCGAGTTCGCGTTCCTCCGCCGAACCGACATTAAACAAAATCCTTGCGCAACGCCCGTCCTGCCCCCCCCGCAGTCCGGGAGCCGGGTAGATGTGGCCATCGGAACGCACAGAAAAAATTACTCCATCTTCTGTGGCTGCGATCTGACGCGCGATGCCGAGGCCGCCCCGATATTTGCCCGCGCCGCCGCTGTCCTCGACGAGAGCGTACTCGTCCACCAGAAGTCCGTACTCGTGCTCGAGGGCTTCCACCGGTAAATTGGAAGTGTTGGTAACGTGTAGCTGTACTCCGTCCATTCCATCGACTTGTGCGGTACCTCCAGAGCCCCCACCAACGGTCTCCATGTAGACATAGGCGTCGCCGTTGCTCCGTTGGCCGGCGAAACAAACACCGGGCACGATATCCTGACCTGAAGCGATGCCGCGATCCGGCGGCAGCATTTGCGCTAGCGCTCCGATCACTGCCCGCGCGACTTTGTTGGCTGTGATCGATCGAGCACCCACAGCTGCAGGGTGGACCGGGCTCACGATGGACTTGCTTGGCGTCTTGATCGAAATCCCGTCGAATATGCCATGATTTGGCATCAAGCCTGGATCAATCATCATTTTTACGCAGTACACGATCGTCGCCTGAAGTGCGTTGAACGGCACATTCATTGCACCGGCAGCCTGCGACCCGGTACCGGAAAAATCGAAGAGCAATTTGTCATCCGACACGGCGACGCGCACGGCGATCTTCACTGGATCGTCGCCGATTCCGTCATCGTCCAGGAATGATATGAAACTGGATTCCTTGGGTGCCAGTGCAGAAAGTTGGTTGCGGAGGCGCTGGCGCGTATAGGTGAGCATATCCGCTACGATTGCGGTAAACCTAGCCTCGCCGATGTGATCAAGAAGTTCTTGCGTCATGACAACGCCGCGGTCATTCGTTGCCAGCTGCACGCCCAAATCAAGCTCGCGTTCTTTGGGATCGCGCGTGTTCAACGTAACAAGACGAACGATATCATTCTGAAGTTTGCCGCCGTGACGAATCCGAACAAGTGGGATACGAATCCCCTCTTCGAATATCGTTTGGGACGTACCGGAAATGGATCCTGGAACAACCCCGCCGACATCCGAATGGTGAGCAATATTTGCGAGGAAGAGGGCTATCCTTCCCTGATGGAAGACGGGTGACACCACAGTGATGTCAGGGAGATGGGTACCCCCGGCGACGTATGGATCGTTGCACATGAAAGCGTCGCCTTCACGGATTTCCTCAATTGGAAATTCCTGAAGCAAGCAGGAGATTGCACCGACAGTGGACCCCAGGTGCAGAGGCGTGTGATCTGTCTGGGCTAGGACTCTGCCCGAAGCATCGAACAGCCCCACCGAGCAATCGCGTCGTTCCTTGACGTTTGTGGAGAACGATGAACGCACGAGAATGTGCAGCATACTTTCGACAATCGCCATTAGGCGGTTGTTGTAAACTTCCATCGCAATCGGATCTGATACCGGTCCACTCGTACTATTTTTCGTGGTCATTTTCCTATTCTCCGGCCGCACTATTTAATTCGATGATCAAATTCCCAGCCGCGTCCACAGAGGCGACTTGTTTAGGAAAGACAATGCAGGTGGAACTCATGTCTTCTATGATTGCAGGGCCGGCAATTCGCGCCGAAACCGGAACTCTGTCACGTGCGTAAACGACCGCATTCACCCATTTTATGTCCGGATCGACGAAAAATTCGCGTCGTCCAATGACGGCCTCTTCGAGCTTTCCGTCCGGTTGCAGGGAGTTGTTGGCCTTTGCGGACGAGATTGCCGATCCCCGCACCCGAAAGTTTACGATTTCGATCTGGCGGTCGGTAAGCGCATAGCCATATTCCTTGCGATGCGCACGTTCGAATTCCTGCAAGAAGGTCTGAGCGTCGGGCAGGGAGTCTGAGAGGGGCACCTGAACCTCATGATTTTGCCCGTAGTAACGCGCCTCCAACATATTGTCGTACTGGCGCTGGGAAGTGGGAACGTCTTCACTGGCCAACCATCGCTCGGCTTCGCCACGCAAAACATCTATTTCGGCCACGATACTCGGCCACTCTTCGCAGACAAACGAGCAGATCTTGCTCTGAACGAAATCGAAGCTGGTGTCGGAGACAAGAATACCGCGAGCGCACATGGTTCCCGGTTCTTTAGGTGCGATCACCTTGGATAGGCCGCATTCGACCGCTGTTTCCACGCCGTGAAGAGGCCCGGCACCGCCAAAGGTGATGAAGGCGTAGTCGCGCATATCAATGCCACGCTGCGTGGTTACCGCCCGGATGGCGCGAGCCATGTTTGATACGGCGATACGTATTACGCCGTAGGCTGCCTGCTCCACGCTCATCCCCAACGGTTTGGCAATCTTTTCTTCGATGACACGGCGTGCGCCCTCGAAATCGATAGGCATTGTCCCGTTAAGCAGCGCAACTGGGTTCAGTCGTCCAAGGGCGACGTTGGCGTCGGTTATCGTGGGCTCTAACCCGCCTCGCATGTAGGCGACCGGCCCCGGCACGGCACCGGCGCTTCGCGGCCCCACATGCAAAGCTCCAGCATCATCGATGTACGCAATCGAGCCGCCTCCAGCACCAATCACGTGAATATCCACCATCGGAGTTTTGACGGGATAGGATGCCACTTCTCGGCTTGTGGTAAAGTGCGGCTTCCCATCGGTAATAACCGATATATCCGTGCTGGTACCGCCCACGTCGAAAGTGATCGCATTCCTATAGCCGGCCTGTGCCGCGACGGCAGCAGATCCAATTACACCGGCCGCCGGACCCGAAAGACATGTGCGAACCGGATATCGTCGAACCGTATCTATCGACATTAGCCCACCATTTGAGTGAATAGTATAAGGCTTGGCCGATATGCCAAGGCTCGTCAGTCGCTGGACGAGCCGCACCAAATAGTTTTCGAACTTAGGTCCAAGATACGCATTCATTGTTGTTGTGGAGAACCGTTCATATTCACGGAATTCAGGCAAAACGTCGCTCGACCGGCACACGAATGCGCACGGCATCAGTTCCCGTACTACCCGTTCCGCGCGAATCTCGTGTTCGGGATATAGGTAGCTGTGCAGGAAGCAGATAGAGACGGCTTCCACGCCCTCGCGGGCCAAGTATTCCACTCCGCGTCGAAGTTCGGCCTCATCGAGATCTAGCAAGAGCTTTCCTCGGACGTCGATCCGCTCCGAAACCTCGATTCTATACTGCCTTTTTGCCAACGGTGCTGACTTCACCACCCGGTAATTATATACATCGGGACGTACTTGCCTTCCGATCTCCAGGATATCTCGAAAACCCTTCGTCGTAATCTGGCCGGTTTTCGCACCACGAAGCTCGATGACCATGTTTGTACCGACGGTGGTTCCGTGACCGACAAAACCGATCTCCTCAGGTTTGAGATCATACTTGGCCAGCGCGCCAGCTAAGCCGGTCTCGATCGCTTCGGAGGGGTCGTGCGGCGTTGAGGGTTCCTTGAAGTACATAACTTCGCCGGATTGAGTGTTTACCAACACGAAGTCGGTGAAGGTTCCTCCGACGTCTATTCCCACACGTATCATACCTATTATTCCTTGATCGCGCATGGACCCGAGCGCGTAGCTCTGTCCGCTCGTTGAATTGTTTCACGTTTCAATTTTGACCTGACGTTTGACCGCCGTCGCGATTGGCCTTTGGTGAAGCTCCTGATCGTTAGAAAACCAGAATTGGGCGCAGATAGCCCATACCAATTCCATCATAGCCAACCAACGTTTGATATTAGCGGGAATTAGAGTGGCTGGTATGTTCGTCGAGACTAATATGGGAGGAGAAGGTCGAATGAATAAGTGCTCTTGGATGGCGGCGCTGGTGGGCGTCGCAGCGGTTTTGTCCGGACCTGCCTATGCCGCCGAACCGGTTCGCATTGCCTTGTTCGGCTTTGCTGCCGACAATGCCTTCACACTGGCTAGCCTTCAGGGTCTAAAAGACGCGGCGAAAGAGGCTGGAAATGTTGAAGTCGAATTTTTCGACGGTGCGTTTGACGCGACCAAACAGTACAACCAGGTAGAGGACGCTGTCGCCTCGGGGCGGTTCAATGGAATGTTGATCCTGCCTATGGGCTATTCGTCGATAGTTCCGGCCGCCGCGGAGGCGATCAAAGCAGGAATAAAATTCGGTTCGCTCGAATATGCGCTAGGCCCTGATCCTACGATAACCGACAAGTTTCAGGTCGAAGGGCTGACGACGTTTGTCGGCTACAATGTGAACAGCATTGGGATTCGACTGGCTGAAGCCACCGTGGAGGCGTGCAAGAGCAGAAACAATTGCAAGGTTGCATTGCTCGTTGGCAGCCGCTCAGCGGCTCAGGACGTTCCCAAAATCAAGGCATTCAACGAATACATTGCCAAGTTTCCTTCGATCAAGGTCGTATCGACCCAAGACACGTGGTGGGGAAGGCAACTCGGGCTAAAAGTGACACAGGACGTGCTGCAATCGAATCCTGACCTCGATGTCATCACCTCCTTTGCCGATCAGGCGGTGGCAGGTGCGCAGGTCGCACTGAGCAGCGCAGGTGTCGAGGTGGGCAGTGAGGGCGTTCAACTCATCGGCCTCGGAGGTACACGAACTGCGGTAGACGCTATTAGGGAAGGGCGCTGGTACGGCAGCTATGTGGAGATGCCGTACATGGAAGGATATCTTGGCGGCAAGAACATCATCGCAGCCGTCCGCGGTGAGAAATTTGAGCCACTCATCGATCTGGAGGCGCAGTCGCCGGTCGGTGCAGCGGTCGCCACCAAAAAGAATCTCGAGTCCCATCCTGACTGGTCATCGAAGTGGGATGGCTAGGGGCGTACGATGCAGATCGTAGTTGAGGATGTCAGCAAGCATTTTGGGGGAACCCTTGCACTACAGAACGTTTCGTTTGTAGTCCGCAGTGGAAGCATCCATGGCCTCGTCGGTGAGAATGGCGCTGGCAAGTCGACCTTGGGAAAGTTGATGGGGGGCATTCTCCAGCCAAGCTGCGGACGTTTGATCTATGATGGCGACGACGCCACGGTGTCGTCGCCGCGCGAGGCGATTGACCGCGGAATTGCTGTTGTGCAACAGGAATTAGTTCTTTGCCAGGAACTTACGGTCGCCGACAATGTCTATCTCGGTCGAGAGAGGGCGACACTCGGTTTTTTGCGAGACCGTGCGAACCTCCGAGATTTCAATGAGCTGCAGGATCAGTTCGGGTTTCACCTCGATGGGAGAGCCACGGTCGCTTCGCTGAGTATTGCGGATCAGCAGCAGGTGGAAATACTCAAGGCGCTTTCTCGAAACGCCCGACTTATTGTTTTAGACGAGCCCACATCGTCACTTACGCCCACAGAAATCGAGCGTCTGCACGCTGTGGTCAAGAGATTAGCAAAGGACCGCGGGACCACCTTTATATACGTTTCCCACTTTATCGATCACATACTTACAATCTGCGACACTCTGACGGTCCTTCGAAACGGAAAACATGTACAAACTGGACCGACAGGTGACCAATCAAGGGCGTCGCTGGTTTCGGCGATGCTGGGACGCGAACTTTCCGACGTTTATCCGCCCAAGAAGCCTCCGCCGGTATCAAGCGCGGTCAAATTGTCCACGCATGGTTTGACCAGAAAACCGGCATTTGAAGACGTCAACATCCACGCAAAGGCGGGAGAAATCGTCGGAATAGCGGGACTTGTCGGAAGTGGGCGAACTGAAGTCTTGCGGTGCATTTTTGGTGCTGATGCTTCTCAAAGCGGCACGCTTGCGCTCGATGGCTGCCCGGTTGGCAAACATTCGCCTATTAGGGCGATCCACAATGGACTCGCCATGGTGCCCGAAAGTAGACGCACACAGGGATTGTTTCTCGACCATTCGATCACAGAAAACATCGCGCTTGTGAATTTTGCTGAACTTCGGCCCTTTGGCTTCATAAGCCGCACGAAGGAACGTGAAGAGATCCGCAAATGGGCTGATACCTTAAGCATCAAATGCCCTTCCACGGAGGTATCAGTTTCCTCCCTTTCAGGCGGCAACCAGCAAAAGGTGCTTTTCGCAAAATGGCTGGCCGCGAACCCGTCGATTGTACTCCTTGATGAGCCTACACGCGGTGTGGACATCGGGGCGAAATCCGAAATTTACAATCTGATTGCCGGACTTGCTGAGCGTGGGATTGCAGTACTGATCGTGTCGTCAGAACTTGAGGAGCTGGTCGGACTTTGCCACCGGATTTATATCATGCGTGAGGGAAGGCTGATTGGCGAACGATCCCTAGACGAAATCGAGATCGGGGAAATCCTTCATGCAAGCCTCGGCGTATCTGAAAGTCGGCCAAATTCTAACGGGTGATGACCAATGTGTGCAACCACTGTATCTGAAAAGATGGCAAGACGCGCCTCGATCAAAACCTACGGGCTGAGGCTGCTGAAGGATTACGCTATCCTCACTGCTTTAATTCTCGCGATCTTCGTCTTGGCAATCGTGGAGCCTGCATTTCTCACACCGAGGAATATGCGAAACCTGCTCGACCAAAACGCTGGCGTCGGAATCATCGCATGTGGAATGACCTTTGTCATCATCGCGCGCGGTTTCGACCTCTCAGTGTCGGCGACATTTGCGTTAGCGGGAATTGCCTCTGCCCTTGTGGCCAATGCAACGACGCCGGCCCTTGGGCTGCTTGCGGGGCTGATGTTCGGCACTGTGATTGGCTTGGCCAATGGAGTTCTTATCGCCAGACTTCAACTCAATTCGTTCCTGATCACCTTGGCTTCCAGCATAGTAATCCGGGGACTCGGCATCGCCATCTCCGGCGGATATCTTATCAGTGTAACAGAACAATCCTATTCAGGTCTGGGCCTGGGGGGTATTTATGGGATCACCTATCCAATCATCATTTTCATCGCCTTCGTGATCGTCTCATTGCTCGCGCTTCACTGCACCCAGTATGGACGCTACATATTTGCGGTCGGTGGAAACGAAGAAGCGGCGCTTCTGTCAGGTGTACGGACGAAAGTCATTAAGGGTTCAACTTTCGCAGTCGCCGGATTTGCCGCGGCACTTGCCGGCATCCTGCTGTCTTCGAAGGTGTCCACTGGCATTCCCAATAGTGGTGCTGGACTTGAACTTCAGGCGATTGCGGCGGTCGTTCTCGGAGGGACATCGATCGCCGGCGGCGCGGGCGCGATTTGGCGGACGGTTGTCGGCGTGTTTCTTTTGGCGATCATCAATAACGCCTTCAACATCATGAATCTCGAGGCATATCTCAGGGACATGATGACTGGCACCATCATCATTCTAGCGGTGGCAACCAACACGCTCACCGGTCGTAAGTAAAACGAGGCGGATTTCAAATGACTATAAGCAACACTGCTGTCGGAACAAAGCGGTATAGAATTGCGGCCGACATCGGAGGCACGTTTACTGATGTCGTCGTTCAGGATACTCTAACCGGCGAATTTCGCGCGGCGAAGTACCCGACGACACCCAGCGATCTATCAGAAGGCATTTTGCGCGCCTTCGGCCAAATCATCGATGATTTTTCTGATGTCGAGTTCGCGGTACACGGAACGACACAAGGATTAAATGCGCTGCTTTCTCGCTCCGGCAGCAGGATAATGCTTCTGACGACCGCCGGTGCTCGCGACAGCTTCTTCATTATGCGGGGGTCGCGACCACGCAATGAAATGTATAACAACAAGTTTCAGCGTTCTGAGCAACTCGTGCGCCGACGGGATACACTGGAGATAGGAGGTCGTCTTGACTATCAGGGCAAGGAAATAGCAAAGCTAAAGTCGGAGGACCTAGAAACTGCAGTCGAACATGCCAAAGCAAATGGGATCCAATCGGTCGCGGTCTGCTTCCTGTTCAGTTTCAAAAACCCCGACCATGAGATCGCTGCTCGAGAATTCTTGGAGCAAAACCTGCCTGGTATCTCAGTATCTCTCTCGCATGAAGTCGCGCGGGAGTGGCGTGAAGCAGAACGAGCAGCATCAACCGTCGCCGACGCGTACATCAGCCCAGTGGTTCGACGATATCTCGGTATCATAGAATCGCGCCTGGAGGAGAGAGGGCTTGCAGTACCTCTTTTCGTAACGCGATCCAGCGGGGGGCTGATGTCGATCAAACAGGCAAGCAAGCAGCCCATTCAGACCCTGTTCTCAGGCCCCGTCGGTGGCATTATTGGCGCGTCGGAAATGACGGGGCGTTTCCGTACCCCCAACATCATATGCGCGGACGTCGGTGGCACCAGCTTTGATGTGAGTCTCGTCGTTGACGGTAAGCCGCGGGTGGTCAATCAGACCACTCTCTCCGGAATGGACATCATTATGCCCGTGGTTGACATAGAGTCGATCGGGGCGGGAGCTGGCTCGATTGCGTATATCGAGTCGGGCGGCCTTCGTGTTGGCCCTGAGAGCGCCGGCGCTGAACCTGGACCAGCCTGTTATGGAAAAGGTGGGAAAGAACCGACGGTCACAGACGCGCAGGTATTTTTGAATCGCTTCCAGCCACGGACAGAACTGGGCGGGGCGGTTCGGGTCGACCGAGCAAAAGCGGAGGAGTCGCTTAGCGAGATAGCGAGGTCACTTGGAATAGACGCGGAGACGCTTGCGGAGGGCATATTGGACATCACCAACGCCAAGATGGCCGATGCGATCCGGAGGATTACAGTTGAACAGGGTATCGAACCGCGAGATTTCTCTATCGTCGCGTTTGGGGGTGCCGGGGCGATGCATGCCGCCTTTATAGCGGAGGCCTTGGAGGTTACCGACGTCGTGGTTCCACCGCTTGCGGGGGTATTCTCTGCATGGGGAATGCTGCATTCGCCCATGCGCCACGATCTCGCTCTCCCATTCAACAGATTTATGCGGGATTTGGACGAAGACGAGATCTACCGGAGTTTCGAAGACCAAGCAAGCTTAGCAAAGGCCCACCTCGACGCCGAAACAGGCGGTTCCCCCGAAATAGACTACCAATATCTTCTTGATCTACGGTATGATGGGCAGGAGTATACTGTGACGGTTGAAATACCGCAGAGCAGAACATCCATCTCCGAAATTTCTGAAATCTTCCATGAGGCCTATAACCAACGTTACGGCCATTCCCATCGCAATTCACCTGTCGAAATTGTCTCACTGCGTTTGGTAGCCACAGTGCCCATGGGAAAGCACCTTGCTTCAGATAACCCTCCCAAGCGGGCGACCCAGCTCAAGCATTCCGAACGCGATGTAATGTTCCGGGGCAGATGGGTGAGAACGCGCATTTTCGATGGGGACGATTTGTCTCTTGGGGATGAACTGGATGGTCCGCTGATTGTGGATACTGGTCTTTCCACCATTGTGGTCCCACCCGGGTCTCGCCTTATCGTAGAAGCGCAGAAGGTGATGCGCATCCATGTTGGCTCGATGCGTTGAATTTCCGCCGCCACATCGCTTAGGTCGGCGTATCCGTACAAATGAGGCAGTTCGCCATATCAATTTTGAGGTGGCCGCTGAAGGTTTGATACTAGCGGGTTTCGGAACCACGGCTAAGCTCAAAAAAATACAACGGAGCTAAGGCAGCGGGCGAAATCACACGACGTATTTTAACGTGGTCGGGGGCGATATCTGGCTGGGGGGCATGGAAGTGCATGCTCGCGGATCGCTGCGTCTATGTGGCCTGCGCTTCATTGTTTACCGGACAACTAAACCCGGCGTCAGCGTACTCTGCCGGCGCCTGCCAACACCACGAAGTCGGAGAAGATCTATGGAACGTAGGCTGGAAGGCAAGACGGCCGTCGTAACGGGAGGCGCAAACGGCATCGGGAAGGCATGTTGCAAACGGCTGGCCCTTGAAGGTGCGAACATTGTAATTGCTGATATTGCCGCAGCAGACGAGGCCATTTTAGACGTGGAGCGCGCGGGCGGCAATGCCCTCGCGCAACGCTGTGATCTATCGTCAGCCGAGGACGTTGCTCGGCTGCGGGAAAAGGTCGATGGAAGATTCGGCGGCTGCGACGTTCTTGTTCACAATGCCGGTATCTATCCGAATACGCCGGTCGAGGAGATTACGTTCGACGAGTGGCGAAAAGTCCTGACTATCAACCTCGACTCGATGTTTCACCTTACCCAAGCCTTTTTGCCGAACATGAAGTCGAAGGCCTGGGGGCGCATCATCGCCATGTCATCCACGGTCTTTCATTCCGGCATTCCCGGATATTGCCACTACTCGGCAAGCAAGGCGGGGCTTATCGGCTTCGTGCGGTCTCTTGCGTCCGAGGTCGGCCAGTTCGGAATAACAGCCAATGCCATTGCGCCCGGCCTGGTGCGCACCGGGACCACCGAGGGTCGCCTCGAACGCCAATGGTTCGACCAGACCGTCGATCAGCAGGCGATCAAACGCACGGGCGAGCCCGCCGACCTTGTCGGACCGCTTGCCTTCCTCGCTTCGGACGATGCAGCTTTCGTCACAGGCCAGACGCTCCTCGTCGATGGAGGCTGGCGTTTCGTATGAGCACATACCGTTTGGGGACAAGGGGAACAAAAATGAATCGCATGTTTCTAAAAGCGATCTTTCCACATTCTTAAGGTTGGTGGCCGGCGCCGCCCTTGCTCAGAAAAATCAGCTGAACATCTACAATTGGTCGGATAATCCTCCCCGTGAATAAGGGGCTTCTTCCGAAAAGCGACTGCGCTTCATGTTCTGGCCCTCTCAATAGGCCACAACGAACTTCAATCCGGGTTAGATCGCAGGGGCAACGTCAACGCGCCTTTCCCAAAACCAGTCTTATTTGTCCAGCGCAACCAAACCAAATTTGGTTCGAAATCACTCATATCAATTTCATCGAGGCTGCCCAAGGTTTGATATTAGCAGGCCCCGGCCCATCACTGCTATCGTTGCTCTGCTTCTGAAGACGAATTGACGACATTAAGCGTATAATTTGCCTAGCGTGTATACGACGCTCGGTGCCCGTTTCTCACCGGTGAACGGGTCGACGAGCGACGGAAGCGGAAGTTTTGGGAGTAGAAGGCAGATCATGCGCATCATTGTAGGCCGATGGGAGGGTATATAGTGAATCCTATCACTGTTGAAATTGTGAGGAACGGATTGATATCCGCCGCCGAAGAAATGAACGCGATGCTGATACGCTCTGCGTTCACCCCTATTATCTATGAGATGAAGGATTGCGCTGTCGCGATACTGGATCGCGATCATAAGGTTCTCGGCCAATCGTCGGGCCTTCCGATATTCCTCGGCAATCTTGAGATCTGCAGTGAATATACGGAACGAAAATTTGGAAAGCGGGTGTGGCGGGAAGGCGACATCTGGGCGCTGAATGACACCTATGTAGTCGGGACTCATCTCAATGACGTCTCTGTTTACGCGCCCATCTTTTTCAAGGGTGAACTCTTTGGTTTCGCTGTTTCCCGAGCCCATTGGCTGGATATTGGGGGCAAGGATCCAGGGCAGTCCTTCGACTCTACCGAGATATTCCAGGAGGGCCTACGCCTTCCGCCCACCCGCGTGGTAATTGAGGGTCAAATCAATCCCGACGTTGTTGACATAATCGAGGCCAATACCCGTTTGCCCAAGGGCGTGATAGGGGATCTTAAGGCGCAGATTGCGGCCGCGAATGTCGGGTCTCGCCGCATTGTTGAACTGCTTGAAAAGTTTGGCGTCGATGTTGTTGAGAAGGCCAAGGGGATAGTCTTCGATCAAACTGAAAGCTTCGAGCGCGCAGCTATCGAAGCGATACCCGACGGGAAATACTCGGCGGAAGGGTATGTCGACGATGACGGATTGGGGAATGGTCCGCTTTACGTGAAGATGACGGTCGCCGTTAAAGGTAGCGATATCGAAATCGATGTAACCGAGGCTAGCGATCAAACCCTTGGGCCGATCAATAGCGGAAAATCCCAGACGGTCTCAGCATGTCGCGTTGGATTCAAATATCTGTTTGCATCGGACAAGCCGGTTAATGGCGGGTCGTTTCGATCGCTATCGGTGAAGGTTCGCGACGGATCATTTCTTGCCTGTACCAGTCCTGCGGCTGCAAATTGGTATTTCAGTTCTCTGGGATTGCAAATCGACCTCTTGGCGCGAGCGCTAGCTGATGCGATCCCAGGTGTAGTAACGGCCGCTGACTATGGCGATTCAAACCCGGTGATCATGTCGGGCACGGATCCACGCACTGAAGGTATTTTCATTGATTTCGAGTGCCACGTCGGTGGCTGGGGGGCGTTTCGTGGTCAAGACGGCGTCTCCGCACTGATCAACAAGGTCAACGGTGGTCTAAAAGACATTCCAATAGAAGTTTGCGAAACGCGTTACCCACTCAGGATCAGAGAGTACTCCCTTCGCTCAGATTCGGGTGGGGCTGGAGAGTGGCGCGGCGGTTGTGGCATTAACAAGACCTATGAAATGTTGTCCGACCAATGCGCTGCTGGCTTTTGGTGGGAACGGTCGGTCACGCCAGCCTGGGGCCTGTTTGGCGGTAAGGATGGGCAACCGCCGTCGGTAACGGTCAAATCCTCGCTTTCGGGAGAAATCAAGCGCTTGAAAGCCAATGGGATTAAGCTGAAGTCCGGCGACCTGATCACATGCCGGTCCGGTGGCGGTGGCGGATATGGCCATCCTTCCCTTCGGGACAGGAAAGCAATTGAAGAGGACATCGCAGACGGGTTCATCACCGTAGAAGGTGCAATGCAAGATTACGGTTACAAGCCGAATCCCTGACCTGGGTTTTTCGAACCGCAACCCATCTAATCTAATAATTCCGGCCCAAAGACCGGCGTGGAGGTAATATGCCTGATCAAAACAGAACTTCGAAAAACAGAACCCTCATGGATGTCGACAAACAGTCCCTGATCCATCCGTACACGAATTTGGCTGATCACCAGCGTGCCGGTCCGCTGATCATCGAGCGTGGTGAAGGCATCCACGTTATCGATGAAAACGGCAAGAGCTACATTGAGGGGCTCGCGGGCCTGTGGAGCACTGCACTTGGATTCAGTGAACCCGAGTTAGCCGCTGCGGCTGCCGAGCAATTTAAGAAACTGCCGACCTACCACAGCTTCAATGGCATGGCGACGCGGCCGATGATCGAGCTCGCTGATCGTCTCAAAGATATGGTACCAATATCTGATGGACGTGTTTTCTTTGCCAATTCCGGTTCTGAAATCAACGACACGGTTATCAAACTGATCTGGTACGCCAATAATATTCTCGATCGTCCTGAGAAGAAAAAAATCATAACGCGGAAGCGCAGCTATCACGGCGTGACGCTCGCGACCGCGTCTATGACTGGTTTGGAATTTTGCCACGGTGGTTTCGATCTGCCGCTGGATCGCTTTCTCAAATGCATGTGCCCAGATTATTATCGCGAGGGCCTGCCGGGAGAGACCGAAGAGCAGTTTTCTGAACGTTGTGCGGATGATCTTAAAAGTCTGATCGAATACGAAGGTGCGGATACGATTGCGGCCTTCTTCGCCGATCCCGTGATTGCGGGCGGCGGTGTTTTGCCACCGCCGGCTGGTTACTTCGAAAAGGTTCAAAAGATTCTGGAAGAGAGTGATATCCTCTTCGTCGCCGACGAGGTTATCTGCGGTTTCGGGCGGACCGGTAACGCATTTGCATCTGACACCTACAATCTAAGGCCGGACGTCATTACTGTCGCAAAGGCTCTGTCTTCCGCTTATCTGCCGATCTCGGCCGCTATCGTGGCCCCAGTTATTTGGGAAGTGCTCTTAAGCGGCAGCGAGAAATACGGCGTGTTCGCTCACGGCTTTACATATGGGGGGCATCCCGTGGCCGCAGCGGTCGCGCTTAGGACGCTCGAAATCTATAAAGAAAGATCGATTTTTCAGCACGTCCAGTCTGTCGCGGACCACTTTGCTCGACGCATCAATTCATTCGCTAGCCATCCTATGGTCGGGGACGTTCGACGGGTCGGCCTGCTCGGCGGGATTGAGTTCTCACCTCACCCCGCGACAAAGGCGCAATTCGACAAGTCGATGACTGTAGGCGCATTTTGTAGTCAGCGATGCCAGGATCATGGACTGATTATCAGGAATATGGGGGACATTATCGCTTTTTGCCCTCCGCTGATCATATCAGAATCCGAGATCAACGAGATGTTCCAGAGGTTTGAGGCCGCCTTGGCTGAAACTTGGCAAATGGTACAGAACTATGGATAGAGTTAAAGAACCAGATACCGATACCTCGGGATCGAATTGGAAGCATCCTCCGCTGGGGATGTACGTCGATGGTGAGTTTATCGAGTCCAGTTCAGCGCCACCGTTGGAAGTGATAAACCCGGCTGACGAGGCCGTGCTGGGTATCCTGCCCTCAGCCACTTCACAACTGCTGCAAAAGGCGCTCTATTCGGCGGAGCGAGCTTTTGAAACTTGGCCTCGTTTCTCGCCCGAAATTCGTAAGGAGGTGTTGGAAAGGGCAGCCGATATTCTCTCGGAAAGGGCGGTGTCAATTGCGCTGTCTATCGTTTTGGAACAGGGCAAGCCGCTGAACCAGGCCAGGCTTGAAGTTAGCCGCGTTGTCGATCTCTTCCGATATTATGCACGGCTGGCGTTAGAACTTCACGATGGTTATCTCGGGGATCAACAGCAACCAGTCAGGCGTTCGTCCAAACCAGTGCCAATCGGTGTCGTGGCAGCTTTCACTGCCTGGAATTTTCCTCTGGTGCTGCCGGGGCGGAAGCTCGCGATGGCGCTAGCCGCCGGCTGCCCGGTCATCTTGAAGGCAGCCGAAGAAACGCCAACGGCTGCAATTGAGCTCGTACGGGCTTTGCAGGAAGCAGGTTTGCCAACCGGCTATCTTCATCTCGTGTTTGGCAATCCTGCTGATATTTCAAGGGAGCTGATTGCATCGCCCGTAGTTCGAAAAATCTCGCTTACCGGTTCGATCCCAGTCGGTAAATCCCTTGCACGACTGGCGGCGGAGGGGATGAAACCCGCGAGCATGGAATTGGGTGGGCACTCAGCCGCGCTTGTCTTCGCAGATGCCGATATTGATGCTGCAGCAAGTGAACTTGCTGCAGCCAAATTTGCGAACGCTGGCCAAGTTTGCACTGCGCCTAGTCGACTTTTCATCGAAATGCCAGCTTATGACAGGTTCGTAGACGCGTTCTTAGGGAAAGTTAAGAGCTTAAGGATCGGAAATGGGCTGGATCCCGATACAGATTTAGGTCCACTCGCGCATTCGCGTAGAATTGATGCCACGGTCGGGGTGGTAGAAGACGCGATAGCTGGCGGGGCTCAGATCATCACCGGTGGCAATAGGATCAGGGGGCCGGGCTATTTCTTCGAACCTACAGTCCTGTGCAATGTGGCCCCCGGCAGCCAAATTTTGCGCGACGAGTATTTCGCGCCGCTCGCGCCGATCAACGGGTTCAACAATGAGATGCAAGCGGTGAGCATGGCGAACGCCCTGCCTTATGGACTAGCCGCTTACGTCTATACGCAATCACCTGAGCGCATCGACCGCCTGATTGAAAATTTGGAAGCGGGTGGCATCTTCGTCAACACTACCTCGACGGTCACCGAATTCACACCGTTTTGTGGCGTCAAGGAGAGCGGCTACGGATACGAGGGTGGGCGCAGGGGGCTTGATACATTCGTGCATTACCGGCTGGTCAACAGCATTCGAAATTAACAATCCATGTTGTTAAATTTGCCACAGATATCATGGGAATAACGAGAATGCGATCATGAATAGCGTTGCAAAACGGCAAACCGGATTTTGGTGGGATGAGAAATGTTTTTGGCATTCGGGCGGCAACTTCGCCTTCCTCATGCCGGTCGGCGGCTTGGTGCAGCCACTTTCCGCTGGTGGCCTCCCAGAGAATCCCGAGACCAAACGTCGTCTCAAAAACCTGTTGCACGTCACCGGGCTGATTCAAGAACTTTCCGTTTCCTCAACGCCGCTTGCGACCGAGGAAGAACTTCGACGCGTGCACTCGGCGACTTACCTCAAAGCCTTCAAAGGGCTTTCTGACGATAAAGGCGGTGACCTCGGTGAACACACCCCGTTCGGTCCCGGCGGTTACGAGATAGCCGCGCTTTCGGCCGGCCTTGCGACAGCCGCACTTCGCGACGTCCTTTCCGGCAATCAGAAAAACGCCTATGCGCTCTCCCGTCCGCCCGGACACCATTGTCTGCCCGACAAACCAATGGGTTATTGCCTGCTCGCTAACATCGCCATTGCAGCGGAAGCCGCGATCGCAGAGAAGCGGGTGGAACGGGTCGCCATCATCGATTGGGACGTCCACCACGGCAACGGTACGGAAGCGATCTTCTATGACCGATCTGATGTGCTGACGATATCGCTGCATCAGGAAAACAACTATCCCCGCGAATCCGGCAACATACACCACCGCGGCAGGGGCGACGGTGAGGGCTACAACATCAATATCCCGATGGTACCGGGCACCGGGCACCGTGGTTATATTCATGCTTTTGAACACATCGTCCTCCCCGCACTCCGAGCTTACCAACCGAACGCGATTGTCGTTGCCTGCGGCTTCGATGCATCCGGCGTAGATCCGCTCTCGCGTATGCTGGCCTCGTCGACGACTTTTGCTGAAATGACCCGCATGACCATGCAGGCTGCCGACTACCTCTGTTGCGGCCGGTTAGTGCTTGTACATGAAGGCGGCTATTCCGAAGCGCATGTACCGTTCTGCGGGCACGCTGTCATCGCTGCCCTTGCTGGTTCAGATATTGTTGCGCCTGATCCCCTGGAGGTCCGGCTTGATTTTCAGCAACCCAATCCGGAACTTACCGCCTACCAACTTAGCCTCATCGACCGAATGGTCGAGGTCTTCGCCAAGAAATTGTATTGAACCTGAAGCAGTCAACAGACAACGCGTCGAACGCCGGGGACCGTGGTTCCAGCAACTGCGTAAGCGCACTCTCGCTCTCGCACGAAAGATCGACTTCGAACAGGGATGAACGAACTTCATTCCGGATGAAATCGCAGGGGCAACGTAAGTGATGCGCCGAGGCACCGTGCAACAGGCCGATGAACATGGAGGTTCGGGCCATGAAATTGGAACATGCAGATATGGTCGCCGAGTTAAGGGGTGCCGCGGCGGCGGCCGAAGATCTTGCAACCGTGCCCCGGCGCGTGCGGCAACGAACGTACGGCTGGATCGAGCGATCTCGGAAATGAAACGTCCCGAGGACGGGCTTTCAGCCTTTGT
The DNA here is from genome assembly GCF_003998845.1 of Mesorhizobium sp. M4A.F.Ca.ET.022.05.2.1. NCBI lineage: Bacteria > Pseudomonadati > Pseudomonadota > Alphaproteobacteria > Hyphomicrobiales > Phyllobacteriaceae > Mesorhizobium > Mesorhizobium sp. M4A.F.Ca.ET.022.05.2.1. The sequence goes on from NZ_RZOJ01000033.1 coordinate 22,794, forward strand.
CATGAAGGAGGTGCCGTGCACCTGGCCAATGGGATGCGGCAACGGTGAAACATGTATGCCGCCAGTAAATGCGACCATCAAATTCGCGATCGAATGTACAGTTCGTCTAAATGTGCCCTACGCGATGTCGCTGCGTGCTTCCCGCGTCCTGCGGACCATCGGGGACCGGCCCGACGTCGCACGCTTCCTTGCCATGCCGCAGTTCTCGGCCTTCGTGGTGGTATGCGCGACGAGCGCGTCGTCTATGAGCGCTATGCGCCGGACTTCGGGTCCGAGAAGCCACATCCCATCATGTCTATCACCAAGACGACACTCAACCTGATGCTCGGCCGCGCAGTAGCCGATGGCCTTCAACCTCGATGACCAAGTACGCAAATATCTGCCGGAGATCGGGACGGGCCACGCCGAGGCGACCATCAAGACCGTCGCCGACATGAACACCGCCAACGACTTCACCGAGGACTACACGAGCACCGATACGATAGCCCGCAGGCGGGCAGCCATCGGCTGGCAGCTGCCGCCGGAGGGTCAGAAGGAGGAGATGGACCGCTCCTTCATCTGCGGTATCATAGGCGGCCACCTGGCGAATCGCACCGGCTACGCCCTTTACAAGTCGACGAACAGCGATGTCATCGGCTGGATTATCGAGCGCGCCAGCGGCCGGGCGCTGCGGCACTGGCTGATCGAGATCGTCGAGGCGGCCGGTCTCGAGGGATGCTTCCACGTCACCTGCGACCGCGAGGGAGTGCCGCTGCTCGGCGGCGACGCCTGCCTCTCCGCCCGCGATCTCGCGCGCTACGGCCTGCTCTTCGCGCGCAAGGGCGAGGGTATCGATGGCCGCCGCGTGGGCGATGCTGCCTTCATTGAAGATACGCGCCGCAATCCCGGCCCTCCCGTGCCGAAGCCCCGCGACTGGATGCGCTATCGCCGCCAGGTGACAACCGACGGCACCTGGCTCGGCCACGGTGGCTACGGCGGCCAATACATGCTCGCGAACCCTGACACCGGCACCGTGGTCGTATACTTCAGCGTCCTCGAGAACACGGGCAACCCCGACCCCGATCCCAGCTTCCAAGGTCCTCTGGTGAAAATGATGGCCAAACTCGCTGCGGAGGTTTGAGCGGGTTGTCGGCGGAACTATCATCGCTCGGACCTGATCTATCATCCAGGCGTCATGCTCGATGGATTTCGTGAACAGTCCAGAGTCCGAAAAGGACAAACCAATGGGTAAACTTAACCTGCCGCAAGGCAAAAAGATTGCCGTAAATTTAGGTGTCGATTTCGATGCTCAGGCACTGTGGCTGGGCGGTCTCAACCGACCCACCCCGTCCTTCATGTCTCGCGGTGAATTTTGCGCCGCCGTCGGCGTGCCGCGGATTCTTGACCTTTTCAAGCGGACAGGCATCAAATCGACGTTTTTCACTCCCGCCCATACAATTGACACTTTCCCAGAAACCAGCAAGCGAATCTGCGATGAGGGCCATGAGATAGGCCATCATGGCTACTACCATGAGAATCCGACCTTGATTTCCCGAGAGACGGAGAAGCGCTTAATGGATCTTGCATTCAAGACATACCAGAGCGTGCTCGGCCTTCGGCCGGTCGGCTATCGTTCTCCATATTGGGACTATAGTGAAAGCACGCTCGATCTGATCGAGGAAGCAGGTTTCAAGTACGACAGCAGCTTGATGGCGCGGGATCTCGTCCCTTACCGTCCGCAGCGCTGGCAGGTACGTTGGGAAAAGGGTAATGTCGCTGGTGCAGCTAGCAAGGTACTCGAGATCCCCGTAAGCTGGTATTTGGACGATTTTCCCCCATTGGCTTACACCGGCGCTAACGAAACTATGGGCGATACAGAAACCGTTCTCCGCCGCTGGAAGGACATATTCGATTACTGCTATAGCAACCAGCCCAACGGCATCTATGTAATGGCACTGCACCCGCAGATCATCGGCCAGGCACATCACATAATCATGTTGGGGCGTCTCATCGAATACTTCAAGTCTCATGAGGGCGTTTGGTTCGCGACCTGCGAGGCGATCGCCGCGTGCTGGGAGGACGACGATGAAGATCGTCGCCTGATGGCGCTACCCGACGCCCGCGGCGTTGAGCCGATGCCTGCAGATTATAACTGGCCCAGACGACACGCGTGATTGCACGCTATGGTTCTGCAATGGGCGTATGCTAGTCACGTCCCCTTCGAGTGGCATCATATTGCTACGATCATGCTACTGTCCGTGGTCAGCACGAAGACTGCTATCATGCCATCAGATCCTTTAGCCGGCAGGTCAACTAGGAGGCGTGATTTGCCGAGGTTTCACAGCACTACTGCCGACCACCCTGCAAACCCTCGTCCCAGCGACAGGACCCGGAAGAAGCGGCGCCTAACAACCCCTCCGAGCTGTTCGACGACGGCGCAGCGCAAGTCGCTGCAACGTGCGGACTAGCCCGTCTTATTCATGACGCATCTGGGTTTGTTTGCCGCTGAGCGGTGGACAGGTGGCGGCGCGGCGTCTTTTTCACCGCGGCTGTGTCTGGACTTGTGAACGCGCTGGAGGGTGGAAGCTGTATGGTTCGGCGGGGCCTGCTGCCCCGGCGGTCATGGTCCTGCCGGTAGCAGATTGCTGGCGAGCGCCTGGAACAGACTTGCTTCGGGACAGGCGGCGGCGAAGGCCAGACGGATGCGCGAGACGGTTTCGATGACGCGAGCGCCGAGCTTGAGCAGCCTGAGCCGCAGCGTAGCGAACTCGGCGTTGCGCAGATGATGGGTCGCGGGCACCGCCTCGCGCAGGGTGAGCATCAACCAGTATGCGGCGGTGTGCAGGACAAGACGGACCTGGTTGGCAATCGGTGAGCGGCAGGAGGTGCGGTCGGAGGCGAGCTGGCTCTTGTGCATCTTGATCAGGTTTTCGGCCTGGCCGCGGGCGCAGTAGATCACGTCATAGATGTGCTCGGCGGAGCCTTTGTCGAGATTGGTGACGACGAAGCGGATGTCGAGGCCCATCGCGGTTGCCTCGATGCGAGCGCAGACGCGACGCTCAAGCTTCCAGGACTTCGCCTTGTAGTGGGTCTCGGCATAGCCGCGCAGCACAGACTTGCGCTCGAGCGCGCGGCGCGTGCGGATGTCGTCGGCGCTCTCGTCGACGAGCCGCTGCAGAACCTTGTTGCCGGGTAGGCCGAAGAGGTAGTCGATGCCGTTGTTCTCGCACCAGGCCATGACTTGCGCCCGGCCATAGTGGCCATCGCCGCGGATCAGGATACGGGTGGTCGGCCAGCGGGCGCGGATGCGGCGCACGAGGCGGCGCAGATAGCCGCGGATCTCCTCGCCCGTCGGGGTCTTGCCGGGGCGCAGGATCATGGCGACCGGGCGGCCGGTGGCGGCGTCATAGACATGGATCGGCAGGAAGCAACGCTCGTCGTAGTGGGCGTTGAAGAGCGACAGCTGCTGATGGCCGTGAACGACATCGAGCGTATCGTCGACGTCGAGCGTGACGCTTTTTCGGCGGCGCGGCGTAGCTCGACAGCCACAGATCGACCAGCACGCGGCCGAGCCGGATGACGGTCCTGATGTCGGGCAGGTTCTCCAGCCGCGAACACGTCGGCTGCGAGCACAGGTCGAGCCCGCTATCGGGCAACCGTCCGCAGGCGAGCTTGAAGGCTGGATCGGTGCGCAGCCGGTTGAGATCGTTGGCATCCTCATAACCGCAGGCGATGGCGAAGATGCGGGCGCGCAGGATGTCGGTCATGGCGTGCGTCACGCGCGCTCGATCACGTGGATCGTGGATCGCAGCCGCAAGCCGGTCGGCCAGTCGCAAACCCCGTTCGGCGGCCGCCAGAAGCATGACGCCGCCATCCGATGTGATGCGGCCGCCGTCAAACGCAGCTGTGATCTTCTTGCGTCCGACGGCTGGAAAAGACAGCGGCAGCAACGTATCCTCGGTCATGGCGGGTGTGGCTCGCGAGATGCGGTGGAAGGGTTGGCCTAAGCAACCGAATCCTACGCCAAATCAATCGCTTAAGCGACATCCGCCAGCCTCAAAGGCCCATCGTCGTGCATAAGACGGGCTAGGTACAACGTCTCATCTTCGATCAGGCAGTCAGCAGGCTGATGTTGTGCACCCAGTTGTCATCAGCCGGTTCGGTCCGATCACTGTGAATTCCGCCTGATGACCGCGAATTGCATTGATTAGATGCGGGATGAGCATCTCTCTGTCTCTCTGACGGGGTGGCTCTCTTCCTTGATGGGAACGTCGCGCATCATCGGCCGTGTGACTGCGGCGCAGCGTGCCTCTCACGCCGGCATTATGCTTGTTTGTTCTTGAGGCAAGGCCGCACGTATTGCGCGGGCCAAGCTGACGTCTGCCCCACGCTCCGTAGCGGCACTCAGCATAAGCGTTCGCGACCACCATGCGTGGGATTGCCCGCAGTACGGTGCAGGACAACAACATAGAGCGAGCGACTGCCGCCGGCCTTTCCTGGCCGTTGCCGGCGGAGCTGACTGACGATGTTCTCGAACATCGGCTCTCCTCCCTTCTCCCGTCAGGGCATCAAAAGAGGGATACGCCGACGCACCGAGTCTGACTGGGGGGCGCTGGCTGTCGAACTGAAGAAGCCGGGCGTGACGCTGTCGATCCTGTGGGAGAAGTATCGGGCCGTTCATCCCGATGGTTACGCTTACAGCAGATTCTGTGATCTCTTTAGAGGCTTCGAGCGGCGGCTGACGCCGACGATGCGCCAGGTGCATGTCGCCGGTGACATCGGATCCGATCCCCTCTACGGCAACAACCTGATTGACGAGGGGCGATGCGAAATTCTCATAATTCGAAAAGTGACGTCTCTTTTATTGATAACATCGATGGACATTCAGAGGTGCCCATGACATGTTTCCCGTCAAACGTCTGCAGACGTTTTTAATTCGAATCGGAACGGAGTGAAATTATGAAAGCGAACGGAAAGTCGGGGTCCGATGTCGTTTCAACCGAGGGTCCGATTGAGGATATTGGTGCTCAGAAAAGCGCGAGAGTGGTAAATTCGTCTCCCGAGGATAAGCCGAATTTGTCAGTGCAACTTTTTTGGAGCACAGAGCAAAAGATTACTAACCATCGGTCTATGCACAAACTATTTCCTAGTCGCACGATTGCGGCAGGTGGGCAGCCATACCCGCTGCCTCGCGACGAGAACATTACCTTCAATTATCGTGTAGGAGGCGTCAGCTATACCGCCGATGATTTCTTTTTGCGCGCGAAGATTTCCGGCCTGCTGGTGATCAAGAACGGCCATATTGTCTTTGAACGATACGGGAACGGCTATTCGGACCGTGACGTCGGCGATTCTCGATCCATGGCCAAATCCATGACTTCGGTAATGCTAGGTCTGGCGCTCAACGATGGCTACATCCGAACCTTGGATGACATCGTAGAGACTTACGTACCTGAATTCAAAGATACCCGCTGGGGGAAAGTATCTCTCCGCCACCTGGCGCAGGGGCTGAGCGGTGTTCCTTTTTGGGAAGTCTATGACGATAAGTCGGAACTTTCCCAAATGCTAGAGTGCGTCTGTGAGGATCGGCCAGGAGCTTTGCTGCCATTCTTGGTGCATGTGGGTTCGCGGCCGGGCGAAGAACTCCAACCTGGCTCACACTTCAAGTATTCTTCCGCCGATTCCACCGTTATGGCGATTGTTGTAGAGCGGGCGTCGGGGAAACAATTTACGTCCTATCTTTCCGAGCGAGTCTGGAAGCCCTTCGGTATGGAATCCGACGGTTATTGGATTGTCGAGAATGCAGGTGGTTTTACCTACGGCGAATCCGGGTTTGGAGCGACCTTGCGTGACTATGGTCGAATGGGACTTTACCTGCTGCGCAACGGTGTGCTTCTCAATGGTAGCAAAACTCTCCCCGACGGCTACCTGCGAGAAGCGACAACCCCCAGTCAGCCGTCCATCGAATCCAAGGCTCCGTATGGGTACTATTGGTGGCTGGATTCTTGGTGGCAGAAAGACCCGATGTGGCAGGCTGAGCCGACGTCCGAGCGCATGCTTGGAGCCGACAGTACCTTTTACGCGCTCGGAAACAGCGGGCAATTAATGATGATGAATCCGACGGAAAACCTAGTGATAGTGAAGTGGGCTGCAGAGTACGCATATGTAGATACTGTAGCAGCAATTATGTCGATCGTTAAGCAACTTCACTGAGCACCTGGGCGAGGATAGCGAGCAAGGGCCTTCGTGCTCCCATTCGAACCCATCGACGCCAAGCCATGGCTGCGTCGGAAGCCATAAGCGCACGGCCGGCCTGAAAAGCGAGGTGTCGGCCTCACGCGCCCACATTTCAAACAACGTGACAACGCCCGCCCGAGCCCGATGGCATTCTCATCTCGCTTTGGCATGTTCAGCATCGTCACTCCACTGGCGACCGATTCCGACTCCGCATCCAAGGGTGCTGGGGAACAATCGCCGCAAAGACCGTCTTTTTGCATGGTCACATCTTTCTCAATTATCGGAACATATCGTTCAAATAGACAAGAATTTTTTGGACAAGCCGGTGTCTGTGTGCCAACTTTCTTTTGGAGAGCTTTTTGGCGGGATAGGGGCCTAGACATGAGAGCGCCAAATCTAGGAAGACCGGTTTAGCTTAGTCGGCATTCGCAAAAGCGCCGCAGTACTGACCCATGAAAATAGTTTCGTCGTCTGCACGGATGACGTGATCGCCCAGATCACGTGGTCGCGTCCCCGCGACCTGATCAATCAAAAGGATGCCTTGGTGCCTAATTCCGGCATTGTTCTCGTATTCGACGGCCATAATGATTTACTGCTCCGCCTCTATCGTCGTGGCGGTCCGGATGCTGCGCGCTCGTTCATCGAGGGCGATGGCAAAGGGCATCTCGATATGCCGCGCATGAAGGAAGGCGGGATGGCGGGCGGATTCTTCGCCATCTTCGCGCCAGCTATAGAGCACGCACGGTATAAGGCAGAAGCCGAGGCGCTCTACGCCGGCGAGACCTACGATATACCATTGCCGCCCAGCGTGCCGTGCAATGTCGCGCAGGCAGCGACGCTGAACATGGCCTCCAAGCTGTTTGCCATCGAGCGCGAGAGCGACGGCCAGTTCAAGATTGTGCGCAACGCGGCCGAACTCGACCGGTGCATCGCTGATGGCATTGTCGCGGCGATCCTGCATATCGAGGGGGCCGAAGCCATCGATCCAGACTTCCACATGCTGGAAGTGTTGCACCAGGCTGGGCTGCGATCACTCGGACCGGTCTGGAGCCGTCCGAACATCTTCGGCAACGGCGTGCCGCTCCGCTTTCCGAGCACCGGCGATATCGGCGATGGACTGACCGAACACGGCATCCGCCTTGTCAAGGAATGCAATGCGCGTAGGATCCTGATCGACCTGTCGCATCTCAACGAGAAGGGCTTTTGGGACGTGGCGCGTCTCTCCGACGCGCCGCTGGTTGCGACGCATTCGAACGTCCATGCCATCAGCCCGCAGTCGCGCAATCTCACCGACAAGCAGCTTGCCGCCATCCGGGAGACCGGGGGCATGGTCGGGGTGGCCTACATCGGGAGCTTCATCCGGCCCGATGGGCGTGTTACGGCCGATGCGC